>JAKLIR010000374.1 GCA_022709505.1 bacterium
GTCTTGCGGTAAGGCAGATCCTCGGTGTCGCGGTCGAAGCCCTCGTAGCCGTGCACCGACGTGGAGCTTATGTCCACGATCCTCTTCACTCCCGTTTCCTCGGCGGCCTCGATCAGGTTGGACATGCCTTTCACGTTGATATCGTAAAAATCCTTTGGTGCGCCCCATTCGCCCACGAGCGCCGCCGCGTGAACCACCGCATCGCATCCCTTCAGAGCCGATTTCAACGACTCCTTGTCTCTCACATCACCGAGAGCGCGCTCAAGCCCGAGGCCGTCTATCACCCCGTTCGGCCTATCAGACCTCACGAAAGCTCTGACATCCCAACCGTGATCCGTGAAAACTTCGAGAAGATGCGATCCGATGAATCCGGTCGCTCCGGTTATTAAAACTCTCATTCAGCACTTCCCACCGCGACGTTTATTTTCGTACTCGTCCCTGAAATATCTGTTGTAAATGTTGGACAAGGCGAAAAACGAGGCTTCGATAACACTGTACGAGCTGACCTCCGAAAAATACAGTTTACCTTCGGCGTTCGAGGCAAGTATGAAAACCTCCACTTCAGCGGCGGTTCCTTTCTTGGCGGTCGTGTTCGTGACGCCGTATCTTATGAGGCGCACGTCCTTTATAAAAGGATATATGGGCTCGAGGATTTTTCTCAAAGCGCTGTCAAGGGCGTCCACCGTTCCCCGGCCGTTGGCCGTGGCCGTGAGAGATATGAACTTCTTGTTTTCCTGCTGATTCTCCGCAATAAACGATTTCCCTATCCTGCCTTTGGCGTTCGCGGCCGGAACAACTATCTTCACAATCGCCTCGTTCTCCTCGCGTTCGCTCTCGGAATGCTTATCCGCGGACACCCTGTATCGCTCCAGCCGGAAAAAATTATTCTGATAAAATCCCTTATCGTATTCCACTGCGGTTCTCCCCCCGTGAAATATCCTATTATTCTATTTGACGCCGTGTAAAACACAAGTGAAAGGCAAAAACCCGCGGGAGATCTCGACAACGCCTGTTCCGACTCCTGCCAGCATTAATAGGTTACACGACATGGGATCATTTTTTCGCCGGCGCCGCCGAAACCGTGAAAGAGATTTCATTCGAGGTGAGCACCGGCGTACGCGCCGCTCCGCTCGATTGTCCCGGCAGCGCAATCCGCGCTCCGACCGTGTATCTCCCGGGTTGATCCAGCCGGAAATGTTCGGGGATATTGAGTTCAAAACCGATGAAACCTCCCGGCTTCAACATGATTACTTCTCCACCCCCGCGCGCTTCCAAATCTGAAGGCAAATTCGTCCCGTTTTCGTTTTTCACATAGATTTCCACGGCTTTTCCAAGGTCGGAATACGCCGGGACGTCCCCGGCCGTCTTGTTGTTTAGCTTCACTTCGATAACGATGTCTCCCGGGCCGGCGCCTTTCGATAAGCTGAGCTCGAGTTTAAGCCCGCGCGCGGCCTTATTCGCGGACGCGTTCTTTTTCCTAAGCACATCGAGTACGTCGTTTGACAAGGATTCTTTGCCGGCGGTCGGAGTTATCGGTTCAAAACCATCCGGCGACGCGGTATTTTTTAGAAAAAGAATACACTTTTCGCCCGATCTAAAGTCAACGAGCGGCGGACGCGCCGGATTTCTTGATATTAAAAAATCCACGTAAATAGTGTCCGAGGCCACTGCGCCCTTGAAAACTTCGCTTATGCGGAAAGTCGCTCTCGCCGTCCTTCGTACATCCCTTGATTCCGATCTGGGGTCTGAAATCGATTTGACTACTCCCGAAACAATCAGCACCGAAAGAGAATCTTTTTCCTCGATCGTGCGCGGATTGAGAACCACGGGTTCAAGCGGACGCCCGACGGCGCTCTTAGTTTCCGCGGCTGAAACGGCGACACTTGGGATATTCAACAAAAAAAATACAAATATTGAAAAAAATGCGGCTTTTTTTCGCATACCGTAAATATAGCGTCTTTTACCGATATGTTAAATCAAAAGTTTGTCGGCTCCGTCTCTTTGCTTTGAGGAATCGCCGTCCCGCTGTTTTTCTTCATAGTCTTACGGCGAACCTTAACCGTAGAGTAATCGATGCCAGACTTTTCGACGGCGCGGCTCCATGCCCCGAAAAGCTTCTGGCCCGAGGCCAATAGCCTTGAATCCTTCTTCATCATGCTGATCTGGGATATGTCTTCGCCTTCGTCGAACATTATCCGGATTCTGTTCGTTATCTCATCTTCATTCCAAGAATATCTTTTTCTAACATTCTCGTATTGAAATCCCGCTTTGTTTATTGCTTTTTCAATGTTCCCGAAAAGCCGCCGCGCGGCGTTCCAAAGCCTCGGATGGTTTATTTCGAGAGACAAAGTGTTGATCGGTTCGTCCCGATGCGCTATCTGTTGGAGCCTCTTTATGACTTCGTCTTCCGTCCAATAATTCAAAAGCTTGGTTTTCGGATTGACTCCGGCTGCTATGAATGCGTTCGACCAACTTCCGAACTCCTCGTAAACAGCGTCCTCAAAAGAAGTGTCGTCCCTTACTTCCGGAAATCTGATTGCTCCGCCCTTGCGGCTACGCCCTCTGATCTCTTCGATCAATAATTCTCTTGTGAAAAGCTTGTCTTCCATGATGCTCTCCATATTATTTAATTTTTGTTATAATAAATTACATCATTCTAACATATTCCCATTATAAACATTTTTAAACAAAAAACACAAAAAAAACTCATCAGCAGCGTCGTTCTCCAAAAAAGCCTTATTTAATGCCATTATAAACCGGAATCCATCACTTGGATTTGGGAGCAATGATTCAGAGTGGATGATACGCAAGGCGGAAGGAATATTTTTGAAGTGAGCGTACCGGGATGTACGTGAACGAAAAAATATGACGGCAACGAAGCAGTTCGCTGCTATGAACATTGCCGCGGATTCCGCTTTCAATCGACGTGATTGAAATGCTCGAATTCAGGTTTCGGCAAATTGGTTTCCGTCCCATCCCGGCCGAGCACAAGCAGTCCTCTTTCGCGCTGGAGAATCACTCCGATCGGAGTGATCCGAACATTCGCGCTCCGGATCGCATCCACAAGCAGCGGCGCTTTTTCGGGGTGCGCTGTTATCAAAAGGTTGTAATCTTCTCCCCCTTGCAGAGCGATCCGGTTAGGATCCCGCCCAAAGGATTCCGCCCAAATTTTCACTTCTTCAGACAAAGGGACATCAGAAATATTTATGATCGCGCCGACCTTGCTTCTCTCGCAGAGTCTGGGCAGGTCCGAACTCAGGCCGTCGCTTAAGTCCATCATTGCCGACGCCGCGCCGGAAGCGCGGGCCGCCATCCCGGCGGCAAGGCTCGGTTCGGGCGCGAGGTGTCTTTGAGCCAGTATTTGAAGAAACTGCTCTTTTCTTTTATTTCCAAGCTCCGCGCAGACCGCCAAGGCCTCAAGTCCGGCTTTGCCGTCCCCGCATGTTCCGGTCACGAATATCAAGTCGCCGGGTTTCGCTCCTTTTCGGGTCACCGCTCCGCCCTTGGGGACTTCGCCCATGAGCGTCACGTTAACCACGATCAAGCGGGATTGCACAGTGTCCCCGCCGATCACGGAAACTCCGTATTTGTCTGCGGCGGCGCGGATGCCTTCATAAAGAGATTCGACCGTGTATGCGCGATTTCGTGGGCGGATGCCTATCGAAACGACCGCGTACGTCGGCCTGCCGCCCATGGCCGCTATGTCGCTCACACTTGCCGCGAGCGATTTCCACCCTATCTGCCACGGAGAGGAATAATCGAGCTTGAAATGCGTTCCTTCAACAAGGATGTCGGTGGTGATCAGAGTGTCGTGATCCGCCGAA
>JAKLIR010000375.1 GCA_022709505.1 bacterium
GGCTCGCGACCGGGCAGCCGATCATCGCGCGGCTCGCGGTCAAACCCACGCCGACCATAGCGAAAACACAGACCACCATCGATAAATACACACTCGAAACCAAAGAACTCTCCGCCATCACCCGGCGCGACCCCACAATCGTGGCGCGTGTGTGGCCCGTGGCTGAGAACTACACCGCCATGCTCGTTCTCGACAGCCTCTTCGCGCACCTCGGCTACCAAGCTCTCGCTAAGAGAATCAAAGCCTGATTCGGTTTCGCCGCGTGATTCAAACGGAATTTCCGGCCGGCTTTACTGCATGTGGTGGAATTTCATTTTCATGAGGGCGAATGTCGGAATCAGAGCGATAAGGCATATCAGCCCTGTGATGACGAAAGCGTCCTGATAGCCTCTTATCGCGACCCATTTAGAGATTTGACTGTTGAGAATAACCGGCGCTTGCTGTGTGTAAAGGAATTGAGATTCTCCGATCCTCCTGCCGAGGTTCCCGATGGAGTCGAGAGCGCTCTGGGTGTTCAAGCCGAACGTCGTAACCTTCTCGGCGTAAACGGCTTGGTGGAAAGCGGCGCGCGAGTTCGTAAGCGTGCCGAGCAATGCGACTCCGAAAGCGCCCCCGACCTGCATCAGCACGCTCAGAACAACCGAAACATCACCTATCTGATCCCGCCTTACCACGTTCATCGAAGAAGCAGTGATCGGCGCATTAAGAAGTCCCGCGCCTACCCCGTAGAAAAACATGGGAATCAATATCGTCGTGTACGGAGTGGCCACGTCCAAATTGAAATACAGGAGGTTTGAAAGCGCAAACAGGACGAAACCCACGATCAGGAAATATTTCGGTCCGTATTTATCGACGAGTTTGCCCGCCACGGGCATGATCGCCCCTGCTATCAACGCGCCCGGCGACAGCAAAAGACCCGATGTCATGGCTGAATATCCCAGCAAATTCTGAAAAAACAACGGAAGCAAAAACACGCGCCCGAATATGGCGACCGACCTCAGAACGTTCAGTATCGACAGCATATTGAAATAGAAATTCTTGAACAAATTGATGTTAAGGATCGGATATTTCGCTCGGGTTGCAAATGAAATGAACGACACAAGCCCGATCGCGGAAATTGCGAACATGGAAAGGATGTAGTCCGACGTCCAGCCTTCCCTCTGCCCCTCGGTGAAAGCCGTCAGCAGGCATCCGAGAAACATGGCGAGCCCGGCGAAACCGAAAAAGTCGAAAGGCCTCGGCGCGAGCTTTTTGAACTCCTTCAATATTCCCATCGCCATGAAGAAGTTCAGAATTCCGACGGGAATGTTGATCGAAAAAACGAAGCGCCAATTCACATGGTCCACGAGATATCCGCCGAGCGTCGGGCCCACCGACGGCGCAAACACTATAACAAGCCCGAAAATCCCGTACGCCGCGCCTCTCTCTTTCGGAGGGAAACTCTCAGTTATCAGGGTGAAACCGGTGGGCATCATCAGCCCCCCGCCCAGTCCCTGAAGCACCCTGAATGCGATCATTGCCTCCACGCTCCACGCCATTCCGCACAAGCCGGAAGCGACCGTGAATATCACAAGCCCGGTTATATAGGTGTATTTGATCCCTATCTTTTCTCTGAGCCAGCCTGTGCATAATGTGAAGATCGCGTATGAGATCGCGTACGATTCCACCACCCACCTGATCCGGTCGGTGTTCGTGGAGAATGTTGACATCATGTGGGAAAGCGCGACGTTCACGATGTTGCTGTCGAGCACGGCCATGAAAAGCCCTACCATGACCGTGACGAGCGCGGACCATTTGTAACCGTCTGCCGGATAACCGTGTTCGTCCAGCGGATTCATCGCTCGTCGCTCTCCCCCGCGCTCGATCAGTTTTCGCGCGGATTTTCCAATTTCATATTGATTAGGTCTATCACGAGAGACGTCCAGCCGAAACTTTTCGCTCCGAGCCCTTCTCCCGTAAACGGGTTGAAATATTCCCTGAAACCGCCCGTTGATACGAGGTCAACCGTCCGCTCCACAAGCTCCTCGGCGGTTTCGACATACCCGTACCGGACGAGCGCCTCGGTGATGAACCAGTTCATGTTGATCCACACCGTTCCCCGCCAGTATCCGTCCTGCTCGAACGCGGGATAATCGATAGCGGTCGTCGTGACCGGGAATCTCGGCCAGAACCTCTTCTCATCGGTTATCTGCCCGTGTATTCCTTCCGCGGTTTCCTTATCGACTATGCCCGCCCACATAGGCAAAAATGAAAACGGCGTCGGAACGAACGAGAACCTGCAGTCCTTACCGATAAGATCCCCGAAGACTTTCTTTTCCGGGTCCCACATCTTGGACATTATCGCCGAGCGCGTTTTTTCCGCGCGCGCCTCGAACATATCCGCGTCCGCCGTATTCCCCATCCTCTTCGCGAGCGCGGACATCTCCATCTGGTTCGCGAAGTAGTAGCAATTCATATCTATTCCTTTTACGAAATACGGCGACACCTTGCGCATGAGCTCGTTGTTGTAGCGAACGAAATTGAAACGGAACATCACAAGTCCCTTTGTGATGTTGAACTTTTTCCTATTGAAGTTCTTGATGTCGAAGATGTCGTCCCAGCGAGTCGAGTTGTCTATGCCCGTTTCCCAAGGATGGAACATGGCGATGAGGCCGTCGGATTCGGTGTCCCTGCATCGGTCGAGCCAGTCGTAATACCGGCGCATCGGCTCGTAAACTTTTTCGAGGAACGCGGCGTCCGGAGAGACTTCGAGGATTCGGGACACCGCCGTGGCTATGATCGGAGGCTGGGTTATGCCGGACGTGTCGCGGCCCGTTCCATGCACGATCCTGTCGAAGCGCCAGTTGTGACGCACGTGAACCATGTTCGGCACCCTGCCGTCCTTCCATTGGCCGGACATCAGGGACACGATTTCCTTCTTTGCAAAATCCATATCGAAATTGCGTAGCGCTATGGCGTGAAAACAACTGTCCCACAGCCATTGCCAATGGTACAAATACGGAGACGGGCAGGTAAATCCGTATTCCACTCCGCGCTTGCGCACGATGCGCCTGTTGTTGAGCAGCACATCCTTGGCCTGCTCTTCAACTCCCATAACCACCGGCGTCTTTTTCATAAACATTCTCCGATTCGGTTTCAAGGCCGCATCATTGATGATCGCCGCCGAGAAGCCCCTCTAAAATTTCCGGCGCCGCTTCGAACGCCGTCCCGTGGCGGACGCCCTCCGGCATCTGAAGCTCGCCGCCCGCATCTTTCCAGTTCTTCAGGTCTTCGGACACCACGGCGCCGTATTTATGGGTCATGTATTGATCGAAATACACATACCACTTTCCGCCCGCGTTCAGAACGCTCGGCCCCTCCACCCAGTGCGGAGAGATCCTTCGTGACGCGCGGCCGTAAGGCCCTTCGGGGGCGTCCGCGGTCGCCGTCACTATGTACTTGTACGGCGGCGTCGCCGTTTCGTTCTTCAGGAACATCACGTATCTATCGCCCGCGCGGATGATCGTTGCGTCAATGCAATTGAACCCCGGATCATAGAGAAGTTTCGTCGGATCGAAACTAACGAAATCCTTCGTGGTCGTGTAGTAGATGCGATGGTTGTATCCTGCGTCGCCGGTCTTGTCCGTCTTCGGAAATCTTCCGGGAATCGTGCTCGACCAGAAAATCATGAATATCCCACGGTCTGAGTCGTAAAACAGTTCCGGCGCCCAGAGATTGAGCGTCCCCGGCTCGCTTTTCATCAATTCGAAAACTTTGTTTTCGGACCAGTTTTTGAGGTCTTTGGAGCTTGCGTATCCGATGGCGTTCGCGGCCCAAT
>JAKLIR010000376.1 GCA_022709505.1 bacterium
GACTGCTGGGGCTTCTCGCGCAATTTCCCGCGAGCTTCAGACGCAACCCCGACAATATTTCCTATCTGATTTGGATGCGGCGCTTCTTCGATCGTTTCCGCTTCGTCGCCGAATTCAGGCACGCTTCGTGGCTTTCTCCGGATGTGCCGGAGATGCTCACGGACAATGGGATCAACTGGTGTTCAGTTGACGAACCGCAACTTCCGGGGCTCTTGCCGCCGGAAGCCGCGGCCACGGGAGGGCTGGGCTACATCAGATTCCACGGCAGGAACAAAGAGGATTGGTGGCGCGCCCGGCCCGGTTCGGACAGGTATCTTTACGACTATTCGGAGTCTGAACTCGAGGAATGGGCTCGGAAGGCGCTCGTGCTCGCGGCGGAGTGCGAAACCGTTTTCATGTTCTTCAACAACTGTCACTTCGGGAACGCGCCCAAGAACGCGCGAACAATGAAAAAATTGCTCGGCATACCCGACGTTCGCCCCAGTCTCAGGGGCGATCTTCCGCTTTGAACACGTCGCCGACGGCGCTCGACTCCTGAATCGGGATGCCGGCGGTTCGCGAAAGAAGGATTCGCCGGAACGCCCCGGACTTGGATTTTGTCGTCCGGCGGATATACTAATCCAGAATCTTAGTCGAGGATTCGAACGGCCGGTTCGCGAGGGAGAGATCACGGAGCGACTCATGGGGCTGCTTGAACAATTCAAGAAATTTTCAGCGGTGCGGCGCGCATTGTTCGCGGCGCAGGGCTCGCCGGGCGATGTGACGGTTTCAAGCCTTCACGGGGTGGCGCTGTTGCTTTTCGGCATTGCGGCGGCGACGGATTCCGGGGGGCCGGTCCTGACTGTGTTTCCAGACGAAGACGCGATGAATCTTTTCGAACGGGAAGTGAGCGAATTGCTCGAAACGGAGGGGCTTGCGGACAAGTGGAGCGTCTTCACTCTTCCCGATTACGACCTGCATGAGCTGGACAAATCTCCCGCGGCGGTCAGGGAGCGGAGGAGGAAACGGCTCGGCGCGCTGTCCGCTTTATATGGAATAGAGAAGACCAATGGTAATGTGTGGATTCTCGCGACCGTGACGGGTGCGTTGCGGCGGACGATGCGGAGGGAGGAGTTCACGGCCGCGGCGCTGAAGCTGCGCGAAGGAGAATCGGCGCCGCTGTCCCGGATCGAGGCCTCTCTGATAAAGGCCGGGTACCAACGCAAGCGGATAGTGGAGCAGGAAGGGGAATTCTGCATACGCGGCGGAATGGTGGATTTTTTCCCGTCGCAGGGCGGCAATCCCGTGAGGCTGGAGCTTGCTGGAAACGCGATCGAGGAGATAAGGATTTTCGATGCGGAGACGCAGCGATCCCAAGGTAGGGTGGCGTCGGCTTGGGCGGCGCCGTGTTTCGAGGCGATCGGCGGAGTCAAGCCTGAAAAGGCCGCGCTCGGCCGACTGAGGCCGGATCACGGGGCGCTTGTTGAAAGAGACATTTTTTTCGACGGCTCCATCCTTTACCCCGGAATATTCGGAGCGGATTACAATCCGTTGTCCGAGGGACTCTTCAACGGGGTGTTCGTGGTGAACGGGCGTAAGTGCGGCGAGGAACCGGCGCGACATAAGAAAGAGACGGTGGATTGGCTGGCTCGTGACGAATATCCTGACGCGGAGGGGCTTTACGGAGACATGTATTCGCCGCCTCCCGAGGGCGGAAAGCCGCGCAGGGTGAGCCTGAACAGGGACAGAAGCCCCGAAGCGGAGAAAGAGGCCGCGCTGCCGATCAGCCCGTTGCCGCCGCTTCCTCTCAACCTCACGGCTATAGCCGAAAGGCTGCGCCGGGAAACAGAGCGCGGCCCCGTTTACATAATATCGAAATATAAAAAGCGGCTCGATCATTTTCTCGAAGAGGAAAACATAAGGCCGACGCTGACGCTCGAGGGAGACCTGCAGGGCGGATTCACGATAGGCGAAAAAGACATGTTCGTGTTCACCGACTCGGACATGTTTCATCGTCCGCCGCAGCAGAGGCCGGCGCGCGAACAGCGGTCGCGCGACCGCGCTCCGATCCGCACCCCGGACGATATCCGCGAAGGGGATTTCGTCGTGCACGTCGATCACGGCATCGGCATATATCAGGGCATAGAGCGCCAGAAGATCGGAGACGGTGCGACGCGCGAGTTTTTCAAGGTCAAATACGCAGGCGACGACATCTTGTTCATTCCCGTGGACCAGACGGACAGGATAGAAAAGTACATCGGTGCGGAAAGCGCCCTGCCGAAGATTTATCCCTTGCACTCGGCGCGTTGGGGCAAGGTGAAACAGAAAGTCCGCAAGAAGGTGGAAGAGCTCGCGGGGGAACTGTACAGGCTCTATCAGGAGCGGGAGCGGGTGAAAGGGCATTCGTTCAGCGGGGACAATATTTTTCTCAGGGAGCTTTCCGAGTCGTTCCAGTTCGACGAGACGGGAGACCAGCAGCGCGCTATCGAGGAAGTGATGCGCGACATGGAAAAGGACTCGCCGATGGACCGGCTCGTTTACGGCGATGTCGGATTCGGAAAGACCGAAGTGGCGGTCCGTGCGGCGGCGAAAGCCGCCATGGACAAAAAGCAGGTCGCGCTCCTTGCGCCCACGACCATTCTCGCGCACCAGCACGCCGAAACTTTCCGCGAGCGGCTCGCCCGCTTCCCGGTCACGGTCGATGTGCTTTCGAGGTTCAGGTCGCGCGCGGAGCAGAAGGACGTTCTTCGAAGACTCGCGGCGGGAGATCTGGACATCGTAATCGGCACGCACAGGCTTCTGTCCGGCGATGTCGTGTTCAAAGACCTCGGACTGATGATAGTTGACGAAGAGCAACGTTTCGGCGTCAAACACAAGGAGACCCTGAAGATGATCGCGCGGAACGTGGACGTGCTGACGCTCACCGCGACGCCGATCCCGCGCACTCTCAACATGTCCATGATCGGGCTTCGGAACATAAGCATGATAGAGACCGCGCCGGATGACCGCAAAGCGGTGAGCACGTTCGTGGAGGAGTGGAACTCCATGTCGCTGAACCTCGCGATCGAGCGGGAGCTTGCGCGCGGCGGGCAGGTGTATTTCGTTCACAACGACATAGCGACGATAGAAAAAGTGCGCGCGCTGCTCGCCGGAACCTTCCCAAAAGCGCGGATCACGATCTGCCACGGGCAGATGCCGGAAACTCAGATCGAAAGAACGATGATCGACTTTTACAACAACGAGTACGACATTCTCATAAGCACGACGATCATAGAGAACGGGCTCGACATTCCCAATGTGAACACGCTGATAGTGAACGGGGCGGAGAACTTCGGGTTGTCGCAGTTGTACCAGTTGCGTGGGCGCGTCGGCCGGTCCTACCGGCAGGCGTACGCGTATTTCTTTCATTCGCCATCGGATTTCCTTAGCGAGAAATCGCGTCAGAGGCTCGATGCGATCCGCGAGTTCGCCGATCTTGGTTCGGGATACCGGCTTGCAATGAAGGACCTCGAAATCCGTGGCGCGGGAAATCTCGTCGGGCGCGAGCAGCACGGTTTCATCACCGAGATAGGGTTCAATCTCTATTGCAAGATGCTCGCGGAGTCCGTTGACAAATTAAAAGGCGTCAAGCTGAGCTATCTCCCGACGGCGGAAGTCGAGCTCGCCGTGGACTCCTATATTCCGGAGGACTACGTCGAGGAGCCTCTCCGCAGAACGATGTTTTACAAGAGGATCACTGCCTGTGAAGAGCCCGGGCTGATCGAGCAGGTGGTGGACGACATACAGGACATATACGGTCCGGCGCCCGGCCCGATGAAGAACTTCCTAATTCAGGC
>JAKLIR010000377.1 GCA_022709505.1 bacterium
AACGGTCGCGACATCTATGGATTCCCGAAGAAGACCGGTAAGGTATTTTTGAACCGGGAAGGAGAGAGAGCGGAAGGTTGGATCGAACGGCATGGAGTGCGCTTCGTAAGTGTCAGTTCAGAATTGAAAATGAAGATGGATGCGCCGCCCCTGAAAGTCGGCCCGAGTTTTCTTTTCAAATTCATGCCGTCCGCGTCTCTTAAACCCGGTTTCGACGGACCGATTCTTCTCGTTCGGCAAAGAACTGAAATCGAGTACCAAAGCTTCGAGATGGGGCCCGGTGAAATAACGTTCAAGGATTCGATTCACGATCCGTGGAGCGAGATAATTTGCAAACGTGTGATCGCATCATATTACTTCACAAGCGTGAACAGGATGCTGCCCGGCGATGTAGTGGGCGAAGCCGATCCGGAATTGTTTTTGCCATACTCGTTCTCAAGAACGGACTGGGGGTTTGAGAAATGATAGATTTTTCACCGAACAAGGATCAGGTACAGATCCAATCGCTCGCGAAGAAGTTCGCGCGCGAGGTTATACGACCGGCGGAGATCGAGCTGGACAAGATGGCGGATCCCGATGCTGTTTTCAGCAGTGAACTTTTTCGTAAAACCATCAAGAGCGCTTATGAGTTGGGCTTTCACAAGATGGGGATAAAGGAAGAGTTCGGGGGGTTGGGGTTGGATCCTCTCACGACGGCGCTTGTGTGGGAGGAACTTTCTTACGGAGGGATAGGAATCGCGGCGACGTTGCTTGCGGCGCCGGTCGTCCCGCTCTTTCTGAGCATTCTTGCATCCGGAAACAAGAAGCTCATAGATCAATATGTGAGACCTTACTGCGAGGATAGCGAAGCGAAGCATATCACCGCATGGGGAAGTTCGGAAGGAAATATCGGCTCGGACGGTAGCAACTATCACGACCCGAAGGTGCGACATGAAACGAAGGCTGTCAAAGACGGCGGTGAATGGGTCATAGACGGCGCGAAATCAAGCTTCGTGAGCAATGGGGGCATAGCGGATTGCTTTCTTCTCTTTGCGAATGTAGATCCCACGCGCGGCATTCCCGGGTCGGGAATATTCCTCGTCCCTAACGGCGAAGGTGTCGTGCGGGGGAAGGCGATGGATAAGATAGGTATGCGAGTGCTGAATCAGGCGGACATATCGTTCGACAATGTGAAGGTCCCGGCCGAATATATGCTCACTCCTCCGGGAGATATGTATCCTCTGATGCACAATGCGATAAAGACTGTCGGGAACATCGGCGTCGGGTATCTTGCGGTCGGGATTATGCGCGCAGCGTTCGACGAAGCTCTCGCATACGCTAAAGAAAGAGTTCAGTTCGGGAAGCCGATTGTGGAACATCAAGCCGTCGGCTTCAGGCTTTTCGAAGCGTTTCAGGCGATCGAGGCGGCGCGCGGCCTTCTCTGGAAGGCGTCGTGGAAGCTGGCGAATAATCCGCTCGGAGACCTGAAGTTCTCGGCGGCGGCTCGTGTGTTCGCAACGAATATGGCTATGAAGCATACAGTTGAGATGGTTCAGATTCTCGGTGGTTACGGGATATCAAAGGAATATACTCTTGAAAAGTATATGCGAGATGCGAAATTGCTCCAGATAATGGACGCCACGAATGAGATTATGACAATAAAGGGTGTGGCTCTGCTTTAACAGCGTGAAGAAAGGCGGGAAAACATAACGACGTTTTCCCGCCTTTTATGTTTAAAATATGTGATGATAAAAAGTCGTAGTCTGCAAGATCGGGACGTATGAAAAAGGGAATAATATTCGACATACAATATAATTGTATTTACGACGGCCCGGGAATACGGACGTGTGTCTTCTTCAAGGGATGTCCGCTCAGATGCGCATGGTGCCACAATCCTGAATCTCAACGTCTCGATCCGCAGATGTCGTATTTTGCGGAGAAATGTGTGTTATGCGGTTCGTGTATGAAGACATGTCCGAATCATGCGATTCAGATAACAAAAAAAAGAATGGAAAGAAATGTTGGAAAGTGCGCGCTATGCGGTGAATGCGCGAGAGTTTGCCCGAATGGGGCGATGGAAAAAATCGGGAGAGAAGTGAATGTCGGAGAAGTGGTTGAAATCGTCATGCGGGACGAACCGTTCTATAAAAACTCAGGCGGTGGAGTGACAATCTCAGGCGGTGAGCCGACGTTGCAAAGCGTATTTCTTCTTGAATTGCTGAGTGAATTGAAAAATAAGGGTATTCATACCGCGATCGAAACATCAGGATATTTCGAACCGGATCTCATCAATGAGCTTTGTAAAAACACAGACCTTTTTCTTTTCGATATAAAACATGCCGATCCAGCCGCCCACAAAGCATATACCGGAGTCACGAATGAAAAAATAATGTTTAATTTAAAAAGTATATTCGAACTCGTCGGCCAAAATCGTATTATCCCTCGTATTCCGATGATACCCGGATTCAACACCAACACCGACACAATTGAAAATATTATTAAAATAATAATTGCGGCCGGTTATTTCGGCTCAGTGCATATCATGCATTACAATAATACCGCGCGCAGCAAATGGGAGAAGATAGGACGAGGATTGGAATATTGCGATTATGGCAAATTAAGTGATGAAGAAACAGGGGCATTGAAATCACAATTCGAAAAAGCCGGTTTTGAAGTAGTAATAAATTGAGCCTGAATAACAAAAAAATACCGTACTATAAATAATTCAGAATAAAATTCCTGATTACGTCAAAAATACAGCCGCAAAAAATCTTGATTTTTGATATCGCTAAAAGGAGATTGAGATACTAATGTTCCATTTATTCTAATAATCGTTATATTAGAATAGCTATTTAAGTATAAGAATCGAGGAGGGTATTGAAATGAGAAAATTGTTTTATGCAGTGTTTGCGATGTTGCTATTTTCAGTGCCGTGTTCCGCGAAACCGAATATAAAGTATGCATTGGCGGTATATCACTACAATCTCCAATACGTTGCGGGCGATTCGAAGGTTGAGGGTCGTATAATAAAGTACGGTTTCGATCCCATGCTCGATTTTTTTCTGAGGCACCCGAACTGGGGCGGGGACTTGGAGATGCAGGGATATATGCTGGATGCACTTGCGGAACGAGCGCCTGAGACGCTTGAGAAGCTGAGGACTCTCGCTAACCGCGGACAGATTGATGTTGTGTCTTTTCATTATTCCGACCAGTTGTTTCTCGCGTATCCCGCGCATGATATGTATTGGTCAGCGCGTCTGAACGACGAGGCGTTCAAGCGTCATAATGTAAAACGTTCGAATGTCGTATTTACACAGGAGGGGCAATACGGGGAGGGCATGGCGCCGTTAATGAAGGGGCACGGACAGAACATTCTAATTCTGCCGAAAAATTTGTATAGATACTGGCAGGGAGAGCAGACCGCCGCTCCGTACTACAAAGTGAGGGGCGCAGAGGTGATGCTGAGCAGTCGGGACGTGAAGTACGACGACGAACATGCGAACATCGACGTTCATTGGACGTTCTGCGACGACGGCGAACTTCTACCGACGAACAGGGCGACTCCGTACTCAGAGCATTATCAATATCGACCGGAAGCGATGGCAAAATACGAGAGCGAACTCGAGGCGTTGGAAAAGGATGGGTATCGAATAGGGAAAATCTCGGACTACATGCGCGAAGTTAAGGCGGCCGGGGTGCAACCGTCGGTTTTGAAGGCCGCGCCCGACGGCACTTGGCAGCCGGACGACACAGAGAATGTCTTCCGTTGGATGGGAGACCATGTGGGACAGCATGAAAGGGATTACTTGATACTTACCGAC
>JAKLIR010000378.1 GCA_022709505.1 bacterium
CCTTGGGCTCGTTTAAGCTGGTCGATGTTTTTTTCGAGAGAGGGGCCGGGCGCTACCACGAAAACCGGTTGTCCTTTAAGACAATTGAACAGAGTGTGTATGCCCGGACTTTTCATTGCGGAGGTGAAGTTCAGAATGAGGTTGCTCTGGAAGGTGGGCCCCGCGACCATTCCGGTAACGAGGTTGAAAGTCATGAAATTCGTGGCTTCTCTGCGCGCTTTTGAAATGACTTTCGCGAGGCCGTGGAACGTTTCCGCGTGAGGAAGCGTTCTTGTGATGAAGTTGGGGAGGCTGAGATGCGAAACGAAACATATAAGCGCGTACTGGAGGTCCGCCGGATCGACTGAAAACGTTATTATGACTTTCCCGGAGCTGAGGATGTCGGTTATGTCCACCGTCTCCATCGCCTTTTTGAAAACGGTCACGAAAGGCTCGATCACGACGATGTACGGATGTTTGATTCTGGAAATGAGATGCCGCACTTCATAGCCGAAGCCGAACCCGAGCAGCACCATGCGTTCGTCTTCGTCGAACTTTTCTTCCGAGAATCTTTTCTCGGCTTCCCTTATCGGGTCGAACATGGAATGTCCGTGGACTTTTTTCGTGATGGTGATTTTGAAATTAAAGGGCGGCGTCAAGGACCTGTTTATGCGGGATAAACGCGCCGCGCCTTTCGAGCCGGATGAAGCGGCCCTGTTGATGGCGGAGATGATTTGCAGCGCGGCCGGTTTGTATTCTTTGAAAGGGTAGGAGAGTGCGCCGGACGAACTTTCCCTCGGGGAATCCACTTTTATGTGAAAAGTCGGGAAACCTCTTCGGCCGGAGAGCACTTCGATCTCGGCGTATTCGTCCGGACGGCCTTTAAGGTTGTCGATCATGCGGAGGTATTCCTTGTACATGACCGGATAGTGCTCTTCGAAGGCTTTGATGTTCTTTTCGTAAATCGATGATGTTTCGGCCGTTTCGCTCATGTCGCAAATAAGCTCTCGTCCTTTTATCGAGCTTCAAAGGTGCTTTGTCATTGCCATGAAGTGCGATTTCAGGTTTGAATCGAGATGCCGCCCGTCTGCTGAAGAAGGTTTTTTCTGTTTTGCTGGTTCACAATGTGCCATGCTTCCCGCAGGTCTTTGAGGATGCGCAACACTTCCTCTACTTTTTTTGAATTATTCTCGATATTCGCTTCCACGAGGCGCATGTGGATGTAGATGTATATTGATTTGAGATTTTCCGCGACTTCGCCCCCGGCGTCCATGTTGAGCGAAACCGTGAGCTCTGTCACGATCTTCTGGGCCTTGATAAGCTTGTTGTGAACGCTTTCCTTGTTTATGCCCATGTCATCGATCGCGAGGGCGCACATCTTGATCGCCTCGTCGTAGAGCATGATTATCAGCATGAGCGGCGTGGCGGTCTCGACCGCGTTCCGGACGTACTGTTTGTAGTGGCTCGCGGCCTGCTTGCCGGCGGCCGTGTACAGCGGTTTTTCTTCCATTCGGTTTTTCAGTCCTCGAATTCGAATTTTCCTACGGCTTCGCTTATCGGTCCGATCACGGATTGAAGTTCCTTCAAAGCCGGTTCGAACTCGTACTCAAGAAAGTCGTTTATCAGGGTCGTATCGTTGTTTTCCATAGCCTGACTCAGTTCTTCGAGCGTGGACTTGAAACGCCCCATGAAATCCTTCAGCGATCCTTCTCCGAGTTCCACTTCGTCTATCCTGATGGCTTCGATCGCCGAAGCCTGTATCAACAGATTGAAAACCCAAATCAACTTGTCGATGCTTTCCTTGAGCGTCGTCATAGCGACATCGACTTCGCCCGTCATCAGTTTGTTGATTATGTTTCCTATAGTGTCGAGCACCGACTGTATTATTTCGCTGCAGTTCTTTATTTCGTTGGAAAGATTTTTCAAAAACGGTTCGGTCTCGAAACTTATCTGCTTTATCCTGTCGAGCGTGACTTGTTCGGGGGTCAGCTTCTTGAGGTTTTCTTCCATGTCGTCGTCGTCGATCTGTATCTTCGTGACGACCCTTTTTTCCTTAACGAGAAGTTTTTCATTGATCTCAACGATCACGTCACTGAGAGTTAGGTCCTGATCGAATTCCCAGCTTTTGGGCTCTCCATCAATAATTATTTTCATGTTGAAAATCCTTTTTCCAGAATCCATGACGCAACAGGCTCATTTCGTCTGATTCGTTAAGGAATTGATATCTTAATATAATATATTCCTTTTAAAATAAAAAGACTGATTTTATGAGTAAATCTTTCAACCGCATTGCCCGCCAAAATAAAAGGGCCGTCTGTCGGACGGCCCTTGAGCTGCTTACTTCAAGAATCAGCTTGAACTCTTCGATGATGAAATGCTGGAAAGCTGGTTCGTGATGTAGGTGCTTTGCGTCTGAAGCTTTTGTAGTGCTTCTTCCATTGCTGAGAACTGAGATCTCAGCCTTTCCTCCTCGGAGGCGAGTTTATCTTCCCAATTCGTGATTTCATCATCTATTGAAGATATCTGATCGTTAATGCTGAGTATTCTGCGATAGTAGTTGCCCGCGAGAGTGGACGAAACGCTTACTTCCGTTTCCGATTCAAGGTACGTGTCGAGCTGTGTCGCCCATCCTTGCAGAAGGGAACCGACCTCTGTTTTATCACCTTGAAGAGCGGCCCTGAGTTTGGATTCGTCGAAAGTGATGTTGTTGGAAACGATGGAGCCCACCGAAGCTTCGCTTTCGATGCCGAGTTGAGAGAGCGTCTTGTAGGTGGTGAGCGTGTTATCGACATATCCCGTCGTTCGCATCCTTACCTGCGATTTCGAATCGCCGAGGTCGAAATCGCTCTGAAGCACGCCTTTTTTCATGTCTTCTTCCGTGGTGGCGTCGCTGACTTTCTCTTCTTTCATGTACTTGTCGATCAAGTCGGTTGATGCGTTGAACTTATCCACGAAATCGCTGATCTTGGAAACGATGGCGTCTTCATCGAGCCCTATGGTTATTTCCGCCGGGGGATTCGCGCCCGTTTTGCCTTTGAGGTTCAACGTCACTCCGGAAATCGCTGTTGTGATGGTGTTGGATGAACTCTGAATGTTCACTCCGTTCACCGTGAGAGCGGCGTCCGCGGCCGCCTGCGATGAATACGTGCCGAGAGTGCCTGATCCGTCAACGATCGTGAACCTGTTCGCGGTTCCCGTGTTGGCGGAAGTGATGGTGAGGATTTGTTTGTTATTGATCGGGTCGGTTATGACCTGCGCCGTTCCGTATGCGCTGAAGCCGGGTTCGGCGTTGATCAGGTCTCTGATCTGCGTGAGTGTCTGCCCCGCGACGTTTATGTTGAAGGTCGGGCCGGGAACGTCGGGGGTTGCCGTTATGCTGAGAACTCCGGCGCCGGCCGTCCATGTTGCATCCTGTTCGGCTGTCGCCACGATGTGCTTCTGCGCGAGAGAGGTGACGTTTATCGTGTAGGTTCCCTGAGACGCGGAGGATGTGGCGGTTCCGGTGAGTTGGCTTTCGTCGGACGAGGAGAGCTTGTTTTCGAACGTGAGCCCGCTGGCGAATGAGCTGATCGAGCTTTTCAGGGAAAGAAGGCTGTTGTTTACTTCGTTCAGCGCATCTTTCTGATAACCGAGCGTTTTCTGCTTCGTTTCAAGCAGCGTAACGGGTTTTCTTTCAATCGCCATTAACTGCGTGATAATGGAATCCGTATCGAGGTTCGAGAAAAGTCCGCTAAAAGATATTCCGCTCGTTGATGACATGATTACCACAACCTTTCAGAATAGTTGCCCGATATACGGGTCATACTAATCTATCG
>JAKLIR010000379.1 GCA_022709505.1 bacterium
CGAGGAGACCGAACCGGTCCGGAAGCGTCGGGCCGTAGATGCCGACACAGGGCGCGCCGGCGGCGTCAGCCACATGCAGCGGGCCCGAATCAACGCCGACTATCACGCGGCATAAGGACATCAGCGTCGCGGAGTCGAGGATCGAACCGCTCCCCTGCTCCTCCATTACAATCGGGGCTTTCGCAAGGGCTATTATCTCATCCGTCACCGGTTTATCGTACTCGGTGCCGAAGCATATTATTCCACATCCGCGCTCATCGACCAACCGGTCGCAGAGTTGCGCGAAATTGCTTCCCGTCCAGCATCTCGAAGGATGCCCCGCGGACGGTATTATGCCGACGATAGGCTTCTTGCCCGATAAATTCTTTCGCGACAAGAAATCTCGGGCCTTTTTTCGGCTTTCTTGCGTAGTGGTCAACTCGAGGTTCAGCTCGATATCTTCCGCGCCGAGAGCGCGTGCGAGATCGAGGGACACGTCCGCAGTGTGCCGTTTATCCCTATCCTGCACAGGCACCGGGAAATCGGAGAACATGCTCTTCGTCGAATAGCTTACGAAATACCTTCCGCCCCCAAACGCCAAGAGCATTGTCGGCAGAAGTTTTCTTTGCGTGTCAACAATTAAATCGAACCTTTCCGCGCGAAGCCTCTTCATGAATCCTAAAAGACTGCCGGCGTCGAGCGACTCATACAAATGAAACTCCATCAATTCGTCTATGTAGGGGCATGCGTCGAAGACCGGTCTCACATAGTCCCTCAGTAATTTCCCTATGAAAACCGTTTTCGCCTCCGGGTAGAGCCGCTTCAATTCCCTGAAAAGAGGGATAATGAACAAGAGATCGCCGAGGCCCGGAACACCGATGTAAACACCGATCTTCCGTACGTCTTTGATGTCTTCGGACCTTTTCTTTCTAATCAGCCCCATCACTCACCGCACTCACTTCACAATAAATTCCATATAGACTTTTTCGAGACCTTGCAGCCGCTCTGTATTATTCTTTGAAGTGTCGCCGCGCGCGAATTTCCTTTTCCTCGACCACAACTTCGGATATACCTGCATGAACATCATGCCCCTCAGAAGAGACAGCGATAACGCCGAACAATGTTTCCGGTAGTAATGGAATATCCACCTGTAGTGATTGTATGAAATCCTCGCGAGGTCGTGATGCGAATCCTCGGTCAGATGCCGCTCTCCCCTTTTGTGAATCACCGAACAATCGGTCAGATGAACAATCCTCCAACCGGCTTTTCTCGCCCTGTAACATAGCTCGACATCCTCGCCGTACATCCATAGTTCGTTGTCGAACGAGCCTACCTGCTCAATGACGCTTCTCCTTATCATGAAGCAGGCGCCGCATATCACTTCGACATCCGCGTTTCCGGCGTACGTCCCGGCGGGAACTTCGTAACCGCCGAATATCTTCTTCAGATAAAACGTATCGACGAAAGTTCTCCACAGCGTGGGATATCTATAGACGGACGGCTCCTCGCTGCCGTCGGTATTCTCATTTCTGCACCCGATAATTCCCACCGTGGGATTGTCTTTGAAATAGTTGAGCATAACATCGAGCGAGCCGGCTTTCATCTCGGTATCCGGGTTGAAAAACAAGATGTTATCCCCCACGGCAAGATCGAACCCGATATTGCACGCGCGTGCAAAACCGGCGTTGTCTTTGTTCTCCACCAATTTCACTTTAGGATATTTTTCTTTTATCGCCGCCGCCGAGCCGTCTCGGGAATCGTTATCAACTATTATCAGTTCATATTCGACGTTCGTTTTTATCGCATCGAAGGACGCCGCGCATTCGAGCACGAGCGCTTTCATGTTGTAATTTACTATAACTACGGAGACATCCATTCGGACCGGCTACCGTCCTGCCCTTTCGCGTTTTCCGCTCAAGACTTACCCGCCGTCTTCCTTCCCATCATTTCCGCGGCGAGATCGCGGTATGCAGCGTATCTTGCGAGAGTCTTCGGACTATTTTTCCCCATCTTCACCCTTAACCAATTCAATGCCCACTTATATACGACTTCTCCGAAAATCAGAGAGACCCAGATAGCGGTGAAAGCTGTTGAATAATGCTTCTTATATAGGTAAATAGCGCTCCGGCGGGAACTTGTTATGGTAATATACGGTTCCTGCTCGGTGCTCGCGTATCCATGATGAATTATATTTACGTTTCTCAAAATATAGGACGACCAGCCCCTTTTAGCAGTTCTTATGCACCAATCTATATCGTCCGCGTAAAGGAATGAATTCTCGTCCAGAAGGCCGACTTGATTCGCCGTCTCGCGCCTTATCATCAGGCACGCGCCTTTCACTATGTCAACCTTTTCCGCTCCCTCCACGGGCACGACAAGATGCTTTTCATTTATCTTCAGAACCTTTCTCGACAGTTTGTCGTAGAAAGGCATTTTTTCGAAATACCTCGACAGCGGAATCGGAAACTTAAACGAAGAGGTCTGATCGGTCCCGTCGCTGTTCAGCAACTGACAGCCTACAACCCCGACGCCGTGGTTGTTTTCGAGGAACTTCAGCATGGAAGCGATCGCGCTCTGATTCACCTCCGTGTCCGGGTTGAGGAGTAATATGAAACGCGAATCCGATTTTCTAATACCCTGATTGTTGGCGACGGAGAACCCTACGTTGTTTTCATTTTCCACATAGAGCGCATCCGGATATTTCCCGATGACCATTTCCTTGGTTCCGTCGTTTGAATTGTTGTCCACGACGACTACTCTGTGGGTGAATGAATGATCGAGAGTGAATACGGATGCGAGACATCTGTCCAGCAGATCCTTCGTTTTGTAACTTACGATTATTATTGCGAGATCAAACATTTTCCTTCACAAGCAGGCTGAGAGCCGCATCCACAATCCGCCGTGGCGGTATATCGCCGATGCAGGAAGACCTCCCGCATTCCGGCGCTTTGCACGGATTACACGGTTCGCGATGCCACACGATTCTGTGCTTGTCCCCCCTCGGGCCGTATCTTTCCGCGTTCGTGGGACCGAATATCGCAACCGTCGGTGTTCCGACCGCTACGGCGAGATGCATCGGCCCGCTATCGTTCGTGATCATGATTACGCATCTCTCAAGAGCCGCCCCGAGTTCGAGCAGATCGAGGTCCCCCGCCGTGCACACGGCCTCGCCTGAAAAACCGTCCATGATCCTTTCGCAAATTTCACGGTCCGCCGATGAGCCCACCATTAAAAACTTGCACCCGCATTCCGAACGGATCGATTCGAGCACTTCCCTGAACTGGTCCGGTGGATACAGCTTATAAGGACTCCCGGCCCCGGGATAAACAGCTATCACGCCGTCGGTTCCCGATATGCCTTTCTGCTTGAAATACTCCGCGGCTTTCTTCTTTGCGCGAGACGGTATCGACACATTCATCTCCCGCGTCGTTATGGTTATGCCGGCGTTTTCGAGAACATCGAGGTGTCTGTCGATCGCATGCCGGCTCGCTGAATTCATATTCTTGAAGTGGGTTTCATGAGCCGTTACTTTGTGTTTGGTTTTGAGAAAATAAGGGATTGCCGAATTTCTTAGATCGACCACCACGTCGTATCTTTTATTGCGAAGTTCGCCGACGAGCACCGTAGCCCCTTTCAACCCCTTGTGTCTGTCCCGGTTCTCAAAAACGATCACTTCGTCCACATCCCGGTGTTCCTTGAGAATGGGCGCCGCCGTCGGGCCGGCCACCACCGTCAGCCTCGCGAGTGGAAAATTGTCCCGCAAGACCCTTATCACCGGCGTAGTGAGGATCACATCCCCTATGCACGTG
>JAKLIR010000038.1 GCA_022709505.1 bacterium
TGCGGAGCTATCTTCTCTCCCGAAGCGGATATCGAAACGCTCTCGTCCGATCTCGAAAAACTTTTCGGAAGAATCGATTCCAAAAGCAGGATTTTCGAATTCGATTTCACGGACTACTACGCCCCGGAGATGGGCGGGGAATTAAAGAAAATATTCTTTTCTTTTGAAACCTTAACGGATCCCGCCCGCTTCGCCGACATCAAGACAACCACGAATGAAATCGAGCAAAAACATCTTCAGGCCGGTTCGAGGCGCATAAATCTCGACCCCGGATTTCTGACTCTCGCGAAAGTGTTGCTCGCCACAACGAAAGACAATGTTCACCGGATATATCTAAGAGACGGTATTTTCGCCGAAGTAACTCTCTTCTTCAGAAAAAAAACCTTCACGCCGTTCGAATGGACGTACCCGGATTACAGGACTGAGGGATATATAGAATATTTTAATAACTTGAGAGAGATATACCGTGCGAAACTGGCGGCGAACGGGCAGATGTGATAAACTTCCCGCACAAAACAAATCGTACGGTCGAAATACGGAATGTCTGACATCACATTGAAGGAAGTAATGAAGACGGATGTGCTGACCGCGTCGTCAGACATGAGCACGTTCGAAGCCGCGATAATAATGGCGAAGCGAGGCGCCGGTTCAATCGTGGTAGTGAGAGGCAGCCGCCCCATAGGGATTTTCACCGAGCGCGACCTGATTCAAAAAGTGATCGTCACCGGCATAAATCCGGAGTCCGTCCCGATCGGCGATTACATGACGAGAAGGATCGTCACGCTCCGATCGGACAACACCGTCGAAGAAGCTTACGGCCGGATGCGTGAAGGCAACTTCAGGCACATCCTCGTGACGGAAAGAGGCACTCTAACCGGAATACTTTCGGTGAAAGACCTGACTCGAGTCCGCGAGCGCGTGCTCGAAAGAGTAATCGATGAAAAAACAAGCGAGATAAGGCTTGTACGGGACCAGCTCGCCAAATCGCTCGAACAACTCAACCGCGAGATGGAGTATGCCGGAGTTTTTCAAAAACAACTCGTCGCCCGGCCCCATCCGAGAGTCCCGGGCATTAAATTCTCCCACATATACGAACAAACGTCCTCGATAGGCGGGGACTTTTTCGAGGTCTCACGGCTCGATCAGGATTCGCTCGGGATTTTCGTTGCGGACGTAATGGGGCACGGGATCACTTCCGCAATGATCGCTATTGAAGTGAAACTGAACTTCGATCAACTTTCGAGAAATCATAACGGGCCTTCCTATCTTGTTTCCGACATGAACGACGCGCTGATCCCTCTCATGCCGGACGGCTATTTCGTAGCGGGCTTCTACGCTATCGTTAATCTTAGGACGCTTGTTGTGGAATACACCCAATTCGGACTCCCCCGCCCCGTCCTGCTCCGCGCCGGCTCCATGCGCCTCGATTCCTTCCCGACGACCAATCTGCCGATCGGCATACGTAAAACCGCCGTCTATAAAAGCGCTAAGATGAAAATCAGACCCGGAGACAAACTCCTGCTTTTCACGGATGGCTGCGTGGAACAGAAAAACCATTCCAAAAAGATACTCGGGGAAAAGAAATTCCTTACATACTTCAAGGAACTCGCCGGCGCGGGCGACGGAGCGATCACGAAAAAACTCTACAAGTACGTTCAGGCATACGCGGACGGCATCCCGATCGCGGACGATATCGCCATTCTTCTTTGTGAGTTTTCCAGCAAATACAATTTGCATAGCGTCTCTAAAAACGGCGGATGACCGCCTCGATTGTTTTTCTCGCCGGTTGTTTCCCGCTTTCTTTTAAGAGGTTAAAATATAATAAGCTTTCTCATGTATTTAATTTCATGCGGCGAGCGCCCATTCGCATGTCGAGGCGGCCGCGCGGCGGGAGTATAGTTGAAAGTAGCACTCGTCCACGAATTTCTCATCACTTGGGGCGGCTCGGACCTCGTGGTTCAGAAATTTCATGAAATTTTCCCAGACGCTCCCATTTTCACAGCTCTATTCGACAAAAATCAGATCGGCGACCGGTTCAAAAACGCCGAGATCGTTACTTCCTTTCTTCAAAAACTTCCGTTCTCAATAAAAAAGCACCGTTTTTTCATGCCTCTATTCCCCATGGCGTTCGAGAGTTTCGACATGAGGGATTACGACGTCGTGCTCAGCAGCCACCACTGTTCCGCAAAGAGCGTAATCACGCCCGCCGGGACTTGCCATGTTTGCTTCGTGCACTCACCCATGCGTTATGCGTGGGACTTCTTTCCGGAATACATGGCGGAGTTCGGCAGGCTTATGCAAATCCCGATGCGGTTGCTTTTCCACTACATGAGGATGCACGACGTGGCGGCCGCGTCCCGGGTGGATTACTACATAGCGAACTCTGAAAACGTCCGGAAGCGTATAATGAAACATTACCGCCGCGATTCGGTGGTGATAAATTCTCCCGTTCAGGCATCCCGCTTTCACATCTCGAAATCCGTGGGGGACTACTATCTGGTGGTGTCGCGCCTCGTGCCGTATAAGAGAGTGGACATAGCGGTCGAGGCGTTCTCGCGGCTGAAAAACGAAAAGCTATTGGTCGTGGGAAACGGGCCTGAAATGAACCGGCTTAAGAAAATCGCCGGGACGAACGTGGAGTTCGTGGGTTTCGCGCCGGATGAACAACTGGCCGAATACTATTCGAAATGCAAGGCGTTTCTTTTCCCCGGAGAAGAGGACTTCGGCATAACACCGCTGGAGGCCATGGCCTCGGGCAGGCCGGTCGTCGCATATTCGGCGGGCGGCGCACTCGAAACGGTTTCCGACGGGATCACAGGCGTGTTCTTCGACCATCAGCACCCCGAATCACTCTCCAAGGCGATTTCCAAATTCGACCCGGACTCGTTCGATCCCGAAAAGATAAGAGCACACGCGGAAACATTCGACGAATCGGTTTACAAAAGAAAAATCAAGGAATTCGTGGATTCAAAACACGCCGAATGGCGGGATGGCTGCGTACTATGAAGAAACGTATGTCGGCGCCTATATTTCAAGGTCTTTTCACGACGTTCTACGTCATGTCCGACGTCATAATGTCTCTCGCGAGTTTCACGGCCGCATTTTTCATTCGTTTCTATATTGTTTCTCCGGGTATCGCTCTGCCTTCACGCGAGCACTACTTGGCTCTCTCCCTGCTATACACCCTTCTTAACCTCTATTTCCTCTCGACCACCGGCCTTTACAGGCCCATGAGGGGTTTGTCTCTCATCGACATCGTTTTCAAAATCATAAAAAGCACGTCGTTAAGCCTTGTAATACTGCTTGCACTATCGTTCTTTTACAGGGAGTTCGAATATTCACGACTCACAATCCTGTACGCCGCTTTGGCGTCGTACCTGTTGATATCAGTTGGACGCGCCTTTATTCAATACGCGGAAAGATATCTCCTGACACGTGGATACGGGCAGAAAAAAGTTCTGATCATCGGGACCGGCGGACAGTTCCCCACGGTAGGAAAAAAATTCGTCAACCGCAAGTACCTCGGCTATGAATTGCTCGGTTATGTGGAAGAAACAGGTTCAAGCAAACTTGCCGAAATACCCCTCCTCGGAACACTCGATGAACTTGAGAAGCTGATAGTAACCCTCGAAGTGAACGCTGTCGTTGTAACGCTCGCCGCCGAACATCACTCGAGAATGAAGGAGATCGTCGATTTGTGCGACAGGCGCGGTGTCGAATGCCTGCTCGTCCCTGACATGGTCGAACTCCTCGTCGGACCGCGTTTTTACGAAGAGATATGCGGTGTGCCGCTCATAAGAGTAAAAGGCCTTCGGATACGCGGAGTCAACGCTTTCCTCAAGCGAGCGATGGATCTGGCGCTGGGATTGACGGGCCTGATGTTCCTCGCACCGTTCCTCTTCATAATTTCGGCCATGATAAGAAGAGACAGTCCGGGGCCGATATTCTATATGCAAAAGCGCGTCGGGATGGATGGAAAAATATTCTGGATGTATAAGTTCAGGTCCATGCGCTCCGACGCGGAAGCCGAAAACGGACCCGGGTGGTCCAAGGACGGCGATACGAGGGTGACCAAGTTCGGCGCCTTCCTGAGAAAATTCTCCATCGACGAGCTTCCCCAGATTCTGAACGTGATAAAAGGCGAAATGAGCCTCATCGGGCCGAGACCCGAGAGACCCTATTTCGTTGAGAAATTCGAACAGGGCATACCACGTTACATGGAACGCCACAAGGTGAAATCCGGAATGAGCGGATGGGCACAGGTCAACGGGTTAAGAGGCGACACTTCGATCCCCGAGCGACTTCAGTTCGATCTGTATTACATAGAAAACTGGTCAATTCTGTTCGACTTTAAAATAATCATCCTGACGATCATCGACCACATGTCCAACTTCAAAATATCGTCGAAACACTGAATCCTCATTCCGATTCATTCGCTTAGCCCACATTTTTCACCAATGTGGGTTGAAATCGGAAAAAGAGATGAGATACAAGGCGCATCGAGCGAGAACGAGGGAGCATACTGTTTGGTATGTGACCGAGTTCGAGTCGATGATGCAACGCTATAGATCGCTCTTTTTACGATTTCCCGGATTTTTCCGGTGAAAGATCAGGTTAGTCCCTCTCAACCGGTTAATGCTATAATTATCGCATTATGAATCCCGAATCCGTCATTGGGATTCGGCGCACTATTGACGAATCCGGGTTAATTCAGACCCGGCATCCGGGTTTATCAGGAACGAGCGCTGAACATGAAAAAAACTTCTTCGATCCTTGTTTTCATTTTTTCTTTCGGGTTTCTCCTCTGCGCGCATCCCGCTATCGCGAGCGGCGCTTCCTCGAACAAATGCGTGCTCGGCAACCGCTTTCTTTCCCGTGAAATACGCTACGACGGCCGGGTCGGAACGACGAAGTTCAAAAATAAGCTGACAGGCAGAGTCTTCAACCTCACATCCGATGAATTCCGTCTGGTTCTCAACAACGGTTCGAGAGTGATGACCTCCAAGGACTTCGCTTTAATATCGAAAGACATCTCTCAAGGAACATGTATTTTCAACCTTATAAGCAGCACGGCGGGTGTAAAACTAAAGTTGCGCTACACGCTCGACGCCAAAGATTTCTGGACTCGCAAGACTATCGAAATCGAGGCCGGAGAAAATCTTGTGAACGAAATTGATGTTGAGAATTTCTCCGCCGGGCCGGAAAAGATGGAAAGGTTCGACGAGCGTCACGACAGCAAACCTCCGTGGGACTGGCCGGGCGGCAGGCCGGTTTTCATCGCAAGGCAGTTGTTCGCCGGACTCGAATATCCGGCCGGCTGGAATGAATTCGAAAACGGGGTCGTGAGGCTCCATCACTATCCCGGCAGGAAAGGAACCGTTGTCTCGAAAACGGCGGTGATCGGAGTCGCCGCGGACACCGTCAACCATAGAATCGAAGACGCTTTTTCGGATTACATAAGCGCGATCCGAGTTCATCCGCCGCGCCGTTTCATTCTGTGGAACGCATATTTCAACAAATATGATGCAAACGGGGGGGCGAGCTACACATTCTCCGATGCGTCGGTGAAACAGAAAGTCCTCGCCGCGAAGAAAGCATTTCCCGGCGCCGGAGCGCGGATCGATGCGGTGCTCATCGACGGCGGCTGGACGGATCCACAAAGCCTCATGGAAGAAAACAGAAAATCGAAGACGCGCCTGAAACTCGTTCGCGAATTGTCTGAACAGTACCTCAATTGCCCGATAGGTGTCCACGTCATCACACACGGCATCCGCTCGTCGATCGACAAAGAATGGCTGAAGAAGAATTTCGACATGATAGACGGGAACGCCTATTGCTTCGCGGACCCGAGAGCGGCCGACCTCGAAATCAAGAACCTTCTCGAATTGCAGCGGAAATACAAACTGGCGGCGTTCAAGTTCGACTGGGGTAATTTCGCATGCGAACAATCCAACCACAGGGGGCATCTGCCGGGCGAACGTTATGCGCGCGAGGCCATCACGGACAACAACATACGGATGCTGCGGGAACTCCACGCCGCCGCCCCGAACGTTTATCTCTACAACACCGGGTGGTACAGCCCGTGGTGGCTCAAGTACTACGATTCGGTCTTTTCCGGAGAGGATGACTACAATAACGGACTCGTAGGCCCCCCCTCATTCAATTTCAACGATATTCAGGAAACATGGCGCGACACCGTTATAAGGCGCAACATCGTGCTCCCACGCACGCAATTCCCTTTGAATTCCCTCATGAACCACAGCCCCATTTCCAACCGTTGGATTCACGACACATATAAAGACGAGAAGAATCCGTTGAATTCCTTCGCAAATTCGATATTGATGAACTATATCCGCGGCAACGGCCTCGTCGAAATGTACATGAATCTATTCAACTTTTCGGATTCGGAGCGCGCGCTATGGGGACAGATCGCCAAATGGGCGACGGCGAACAACGATATCCTGCTCTCAAGCAGCGCCTACATCGGCGGGGACCCGTCTCTGGAACAAACATACGGATACGCCCATTTCAATAAATCAAACGAGGGGATCGTCGGCGTGCGTAACCCCGCCGTCACAGCTTCGTCGTTCTCATTCGTACTTTCCGAAGCGGTCGGCTTTCACAAAACCGGGAAATATCACACCGTCAAAATCGCATATCCATACGAAGCGTCGCTCGGCGATCGCTTTAAGTACGGAGATACCATCCGTCTGGAATATATTCCGCGTGGAAGTCTGTTCATATTAACAGTGAACCCGGCGGACGCGCATCAGGCCGCGTCCGGTGGCAAACCGCTCAAACCCGAATCCATATCTTCATGGGCGCGAAAAGTGAGTTCGGCGCAAAACGCGGGAGACGTCGAAGCCGAATACGAATTCACGATACCGGGCGGCGTCTCGGCGAAACTCGTGGTTCTTTCGAAACAACCGTCGTATAAAGACGAGGGCGGAGTTCATTTCAAGGCTGTATTGAATGGAAAGCCGGTCGAAGCGAAAAGAATAGTCAATTTTTCAGGAACGGATGAAACACCCGCCTCGTGGGAACCCTCCTCGGGTTGGGTGCTCAACATCATCGACCTCCCCGAAGGCAAATCAGTAATAAGTTTCTCCACCGACGCGCCCGCGGATGCAACAACCGCCCGTCTTATCGCTGAAAGTCCTTACGACGCCTCACTGCCGGTATTTTCATCAGGCTTGCCGGCGACGTGGAATAATACGAAATATTATGATGAAGGGTTATTCTGAAAAATGGCGAATATTGCTTATTAATTAAGCATAATGATCACAAATTTTACAATGTAATAGACCTTTTTAAAGTTATCATTTCATTCATCAAAAAACGAAGTGATAACAATCACTATTTTATTTTTCTCAATATTTATTGATTTTAATTAATACCTATGGTAGAAATGGGCAGAATATATTTCTTGAGGTGTAAAATGAAGGCATGGATAAAGAAAAATGTGATTAAGGGTGTCATCATCACGGCTGTGATGTCGATTTCGCTGTTTGCGGCGTTTTCCACATCGCTCGCTCAGGGAAACATCGATTCGGCGACGAAAGGGAATATCCTCAACCCCCTTCCCGGCGAAGCGATAACCGACCCGTTGCCGATGATCGGTGTGAAACTGCCGACTCTCGAGCCGCCGCTGGATCCGGAAAAAATCAAGTTCTTCCTCGATGGAGACGATATGACCGGTCAGACTCAAGTGAGTCTGGAATATATTTTCTACACACCGTCTATCGAACTCACCCCCGGCGTACATAACGTTTTAATATCGTATGCCGATCCGGCGAGAACGGACATACAGCCGATCTCATGGTCTTTTGCACTGGTGAAAAAAGCAGCCGCCATGCCGACTCCGACCGTAAGGAAACCGGGAGCGCCCGCGCAGTACGGCCCAGCCACTACGACCGGCCGCTATGTAATGCGGTTCAGAAACGTCGCCCTGAACAATGAGCGAAGAGCTTATAATTGCGTCGGATGTTCGGATTCGGACATCAAATATCACGAAGGTATCGATTCGATGGGCGCCTTCGACTTCACCCACAAGTTTTTCGGCAAAGTGCTCACCGGTCACTACGACAGGTCGATCGAAGAAGTGACGGGCCGCGCAAACGACCGCTTCGATTTCAGATACATCGACGATGTTAACGACGTCCGTCTCGGAGACGTCACTCTCACAGCCAACGATTTCTCCCAATTCACTATCAACGGCGTCCAGATGCGCGGTCTCTTGGCATCCAGACCCGTGCTGAAAAAAACAACGTTCACCGCCTTGGCCGGCCGCACTCAGGAAAATCAGGACGGCCGCATGAAAAGAAAAACCTACGGGTTCAAATTCGACACACCCCTGTCAACCACCCAAAAATACCGCGTGATCGTTCTGAGATCGAAAGAAGGAATCAAGACCTCGGACTTCAATCTCGATACTCTTGCTTCAATCGTTCACGAATACAAATTCAACAAACAACTCACTCTCAACTCCGAGCTCGCTCTCGATAACCACAAAGCCGTCACCGCCGCCTCGAACACCGCAAACCGCGACAGCGCCATGAAAACGGCTCTGACATACAGGCCCGGACCGCTGTTCGTCCAAATCGGACGCCGCTCAATCGGCCCCAACTTCAACCCGACGGTTCTCGGCACTTACACCGAAAAAGACAGAGACAGCATGTTCACCGACATCCGTTACTTCAGACCTTCCCAGAAGTTCGGCGTTTCAACTTTCTTCGACAGATATCACGACAACCTCCACAACAGCGCCGCTTTCAACAACACGAACACAACGAACAACTCAAGATCTTCCATGACCTTGAACTACGGATGGATTCTCCCGAAGATCATGCTCGGATACAACAAAACCTACACGGACGCCGATCAAATCATCGACGGTACGGAATCCACTAACGCCAATCTCAACCTGATCAAGGATTTCCACGACACCGATTCGTTCACTGGAAACAGAATCGTCGGCGCATTCAGCAGATACGACATAGACAGGATTTCGACATCACAAGGAACAACCTCTTCCTCGAAAACGGATTACATGTTGAGGACGGACAACAGGAGCTGGACGATTTCGACACGCTACAAAGCCGCCGCCCAGTTCTCCTTCAACACTTCCGTCAACAAATCCTACAGCTACAGCCTGTCGAACATATCGACCCGCGTGGGCGTCATCACCATCAATTCGACGGCGTCGAGCATTTCCAACTCCAAGACCAACACCGACACCTTCGGCGCCCAGTTCAACATCGTTCCATTCAAGTTCATCACTAATTACAACTACAGAAGATCGGCGAGAAAAACCTACACGGAGACAAGCGGCTTCCTCGCGACCCTTTCCGCGGCGCCGCTCGAATTCCAGCACACGCTGACGTTCATGTACTACATCAATCAACAGAGAAAAATTCATCTCGAACTCAGCTCTTACGACAAGGAATACAGAGAATCCGCAAGCGTGAACAGAGGATATGTTGAAAAGACGGCGGAACTCGGCTACACGGTCGATTTCTGATAGGTTCGATTTCAATCACGAGTCAAAAAGGCGCGGCTCACACCGCGCCTTTTTTTTGCGATCAACTTTTGCGGCAAAGCCGCCGGAGCGGAAATTTCGGGCGGAGCGCCCTACCCGATATCCGGGTCTCCCTGAATAAATCCGTTATGAAGTCCCAACCTCTCCACGATCCCGACGACTTCGGCATATTCCTCTTTTGTTATCTTGCGTGAAATATCTGAAGTTTTTTTCGCCGAAAACGCGGGGAAATACTGTTCCATTACGCTAATGAAAACATCCGTGGAAAGTTCATCGGCAATGAATTTCAACGCCTTCTCGCTGCCAGCGAGGCCGCAAGGAAGCACGAGATGCCGCACAATCAAACCGCGCGTAGCAATACCGTTATCATCGATCCGAAGAGGTCCCACCTGACGGTACATCTCTTTTATCGCGGCCCGCGCTCGTTCGAAATAATCGCCTGCGCTGGAAAACTCCCTCGCAGGAGCTTCGTCCGCGTATTTGATGTCCGGCATGTATATATCCACAACTCCTTCAAGCAGTTTCACTGCTTCGAGAGATTCGTAACCGCCGCAGTTATATACAAGAGGAATGTTCAGGCCCTCCGCCGCGGCGATCTTCACGGATTCGAGAATCCGGGGCATGTAATGGGTGGGCGTGACGAAATTAATATTGTGGCATCCCCGCCGTTGAAGCGCGAGCATCATTTCCGCCATGCGCGAAGCCGAGACTCGCTCGCCGTTGCCAAGATGGGATATGGGATAGTTCTGACAGAAAACACACTTCAAATTGCAGTGGGTTAGGAAAATCGTACCGCTGCCGCGCACTCCGGAGATCGGCGGCTCTTCCCCATGGTGGTCGTTGTAGCTCGACACCGTCAAATCCGCCGGCGCGCCGCAAATCCCGGTCTCCCCCGCAAGCCGGTCCGCCCCGCATTCCCTCGGGCACAGTGAACAGGAATGCAGCATTTCCAACGCGCGCTCGATTTTTTCCTTCATGCGGCCGCTTCGAATCGTCTCTATATATGCCGGCTCGAACATGTTGAAATTATAACTTGATTCCCTGCCTGTGAAACACGGATTATCGATTAAACCCGGATTCGTTGATAGTACATCGGATTCGGGCGATAGGCCGACATGAAATTCATCTTAATTTTCTTATCACACCAACGACTTTCCCGCATATTTCAACGCTCGTTGTGAATATAGGACTGTACGCTGAATTAGCCGGTTGAAGCCTTATCCTGCGCCCTTCCCGGAAAAAGTATTTGACAGTCGCCTCGTCTTCGAGCAGCGCGACCACGATTTCCCCGTTCTCCGCCGTCCTCTGCGGCCTCACCACCACCAAATCGCCGTCCCTGATCCCTTCTTCTATCATGCTGTCACCTTTCACCCTCAAGGCGAAGCATTTTCCATCCGAAGGAAACATTTTCTCTATTGTTATGTGGTCTTCGATATTCTCCGCGGCGAGGATCGGCGCGCCGGCCGCCACGTTCCCGACGAGAGGTATTCCTTGATCCGGACGCCTTTTCAGCTCAATCCCCCGCGCCGTGTTCGGGGCCAGCTTTATCTCTCCCTTTCTCTCAAGCGCCTTAAGGTGGTCCGCCACCCCGTTCGGGGATTTTATACCGAACTGCTCGCCTATTTGCCTTATCGAAGGCGGATACCCGTGTTCGTTGTAATATTCGTATATGAAATCGAGGATATCTCTTTGTCGACTCGTCATTTCCGCCGGTGTCATATTTGAACCTCCAAGAATATGTACTATACGCAATTATAGTGTACATTGGTATAGGCGTCAATTATTTTCCATTTAAAATATGCGGGTTTTTATTTCCGTTTTTTTATAAACTTAGTTACATCACGCGTTAAATTTATTAGAATATTTGAAATTCTATGGATGACAAAAACAACAAAAAAGCAGTTGATGAAAAAACCCCGTCTGAAACTTCTTTAGCGCGCATTCGGAAATACCTGAAGGATTTCTGGGCGTCGCTGAGAAAAGAACGATTCCCGGTTTTTGCTGCTTTCATCATGGGTTTCGCGCTTTTCACATCATTTATCATGGGGTTCGTGCTCGAGAAGAACACTGCGATGTACTTCGACGTGGATAAGAATCCGTTCGTTCGTTTAGTGAGCGGTTTTTACTACGCGATAGTCAGCATGTCATCGACGGGCTACGGCGATTACTCGCCGAAAACCGTGGGGGGAAAACTTTTCGCATCATTCATGATAATCGTGGGAGTCACATGTTTTGCGCTCATTTCCGGAACTATCGCATCCATACTCGTCGAGCGCAAAATAAAGGAGGGCAAGGGCTTGATGGACCTTTCAAAACTTAAATATCACACCATAATCTGCGGCTGGAAGAAAAACATGGAGAAGACGCTGGACGACATCTTCACGGTGAACTCGGCGTTGAAACCGGAAGAAGTCGTGGTGATAGCAAACATATCCTCGGACGAGATAGACCTGTTCAAACAGCAGAATCCCAAGTACAAGGACATCAACTATCTCCGAGGCGAATATTTCAACGAGAACATGCTTCTTCTGGCGAGCGTCAACACCGCGAAAAGCGTATTCATACTCGCGGACGAGCACGACAGCGCGACTCCCTCGGAAGTGGATTCCAAGACCGTGATGACCGCCATGACGGTGAGCACGATCGCCCGCAACGTTCACATGTGCGCGGAAATTCTCGATCCGAAGTTCGAGAGTTATCTCCATAAAGCCCACGTTTCGGAAATAATCTTTCCGACCCAATACGGGCGCCTCATGCTGGCCCACTCGACCGCGTCGAGCGGACTCGTGGAGGTCATCAACGACCTCCTCGACTTGAAAACATCGAATTCCATCTGCACGAGGAAATTTCCGGACTCATTCATCGGCCGCCCCTATTCCGAATTAAGAGAATACATCAACGGCCACGGGTGTCTCGCCCTCGGCCTGCTCGAAAACGTTGGGAGTTTCTTCGAACGGAAACAGGAAGCTCTGAGAGAAGCACAGAAGACGCCGGACATCTCTAAACTCGTCGGCAACCTTCAAAAAGTGAAATCCATGAAGAATAATTACCCTAATTTCAACCCGGATGAAACCTACGTCGTGCCACGGCATTCGATGGTGATAATTTTAGAAACAAAGAGAGAGTGCGCCGCCCATGTCTGATATCTCTAAGGAAAAAATCAAGGAAAAGCTGAAACAAATCAGCCTTTTCAAAACGTTCAAGGAAGACGACGCCGCGCTCGACAAGTTCACGGCCATCATCGACATCGTCAATTTCCAAAAGGGCGACTACATCATCAAGGAAGGCGATCAAGGCGATGAGATGTTCATTCTCAACAAAGGTCGCGTGAGCGTTGAAAAGAGAACCCTCAAGGACGACAGCTACACCGTGGTGGAATTAACTGAAAGCATGCACGTGTTCTTCGGAGAGCTCGCCCTCATGGACAGCGACGTCCGCTCCGCATCCGTAGTTGCTCTCTCGGACTGCGAATGCTTCAGCATCAGGAAAGACAGCTTCGAAAAACTCGGAGATGAGGACACACGGCTCGGACTATACGTAACCCGCGAGATAGCGAAACTGCTTTCAACGAGACTTCGCAACGCGAACCGGGACAACATCACTTTATTCGAAGCCCTCGTCGCCGAAATAGAAGGCTCGGGCGCATAAGGCGCGAACCCGCCGTTCGAATCTGAATCAAAAGGAAAAACCGATGGAAAAAGACACTTTTGGAAGAATAAAAACTTCGGATACCGCTCTGCTGATAATTGACATTCAGGAAAAATTCATTCCCCACATCGACAACATAGACCGCGTGGTGGAAAACGCGGCGCGGCTGGCGAAAGGCTGCCGCGAACTCGAAATCCCGATCATAGTGACCGAGCAGTACCCTGAAGGGCTCGGCCACACGACTGAAAAGATAGAGGAAGCACTTGGGAAATACACTCCGTTCGAAAAGACGGCTTTCAGCCTTTTTGAGGATAAAACGATAAAGGCGGCCATAGCTGAACTCGGCCGGCCGAACCTGCTCGTCACCGGTATCGAGGCTCACGTGTGCCTGATAAAAACGGTGCTGGACGGCCTTGCGGAAGGATATTCCATGCACTGGGTGGCCGACGCGATTTCATCGAGAACCAAAAGCAACCGGAAAGCAGCGGCGGCAAGAGCGATCCAGTGCGGCGCCTTCTCCTCGAGTACGGAAATGGCTCTATTTCAATTGATATCTTCATCGCGAGACGAGCATTTCAGGGCGATAAGCAAAATTGTGAAATAGAGGCGCCGTGGGCAACGACGCATACGGAATAAATAGTCGAACGAATTTAAAAACAGCGTTGACAATATAATATCGATTGGTTAATATTAATTCTTTTGTAGGGGCATAATTTGGGACGCCCCCGCATCAGCAGGCTCAGGGAGCAGGGAAATGAAAACAACGTATCCGAAAAAGAACGACTCCGGCCAGTACTACATATTGGACGCGGAAAACGAGGTGCTCGGGCGCCTCGCGGTGAAAGCAGCGATGGTGATCAGGGGCAAACACAAACCCACGTACCATCCGGCGGTTGACACGGGAGACTTTGTGATCGTCATCAACGCGGACAAGAT
>JAKLIR010000380.1 GCA_022709505.1 bacterium
GTTCCCAGAAAAAATTCACAATCTGCATCGACGCCCTGTCCGCGACCTGCTCCGGAGAAAGCTGATTCTGGGCCGCCGCGGGTACGCCTGAAGAAAAAACAAACACGGCGAACAGAAATACGAGCGGAGATACCACCCTCTTATATAGAGGAATATTTAATTCAATATTTTTTCCGACCATAGCTAATATCTTATTAAATAATAATTATTATTCAACCCGAACGGATCATGGATTATCGACGTTCACAATGGGGGGGCTGAAACCATCTTCAATTGCAATTGACACGAGAGGCGCGGCATGATAAAAAATATACAGAGGATTTCAATGGAAGCTATGTGGAGCAAACATTTCCGCGGAATCGCCGATGAAGGTTTTTACGGCTATTATTTCTATTTTTATTATCAGCCGAAAACCCCCGGCGGCGCCGCATCCTGAAAAGGATTTTTCACAAGCAGCCGAAACCGCGGGGAATTCGAAAGAACCCCGCGGTTTTTTTATGCCCGTCGCAACGGGCTTACATGAAGAGGCGAAGATAACAGGAGGCCGTAAATGATTATCATCCTTTCACCCGATGCAACACAGAAAAACAAGAAATCGATCATGGACCGACTGACGCACATGGGTTACGAAATCAATCTTTCCGAAGGCAAGGAAAGAACCATCATGGGCGCGATCGGTTCGAACGTCGAAAATAAGAGCGAAGTTATGGCGCAGTTGATGTCGCTTACGTACGTGGAGAACGTCGTGCCGATCCTCCGACCTTATAAGAGAGTGAGCCGTGAACTGAAAGAGAAAACGGAGATCAAAGTCGCTAACGGAGTCGTCATCGGAGGAAAAAACATAGTAATGATGGCCGGTCCGTGCGCGGTCGAAGGAGAAGACGCCCTGCTCGAAGTCGCTCACAAGCTTAAAGCGATCGGAGTTAAAATCCTGCGCGCGGGCGCTTACAAACCGAGAACATCTCCGTACAGCTTTCAGGGGTTCGGCGAAAAAGGACTGAAAATGCTGTCAAGAGCCCGCGCTGAAACGGGAATGGCGATAATCACCGAAGTGATCGAGGCGACTGACGCGAAAAAGGTCGCGGCGCACGCGGACATCCTTCAGATCGGCGCACGAAACATGCAAAACTTCAATCTTCTCAAGGCCTGCGGCAAGATCGGAAAACCGGTTCTTCTGAAAAGAGGGCTGTCCGCAACGATAGAGGAATGGCTGCTCGCCGCGGAATACATAGCGAAAGAAGGAAATCCGCGGGTGATGCTGTGCGAAAGAGGGATAAGAACGTTTGAAACATATACGAGGAACACGCTCGATCTTAACGCGGTGGCGGCGGCGAAAACACTTTCGCACCTTCCAGTCATAGTTGATCCGAGCCATGGCACGGGCAGATGGGAACTCGTGACGCCCATGGCCCGCGCCGGAGTGGCGGCCGGAGCGGACGGCCTTCTCGTCGAAGCGCACCCTCGCCCTGAGGAAGCCATAAGCGACGCGCGGCAAACTCTCAACCTCAACCATCTGAAACAGTTGAAAAAAGATGTGAAGGCGATCGCCGCCGCGATGGGACGCGGCTTGATCTGAAGAGCACGCGCCCGAATCCGAGGCCGGCATGAACTAACAACGATCCGCTCTTATAAACGGGCTTCTAACCCATATTTTCCACAAGTGTGGGTTGAAATCGAAAAAAGAGATGAGATACAAGACGCATCGAGCGAGAACGAGGAGCATACTATTTCGTATGTGACCGAGTTAGAGTCGATGATGCAACGCCGTAGATCGCCATTTTTACGATTTCCTGAATTTCTCTTGAGAAAAATCCGGATTAATTTCTATCGTACATCCTGTCGAGATAATCAATCTCGGTTGCGAATGATATTTCAATCATTCTGAGCATCACGCCGCGCTCGTAATCCGAAAACGTTGACTTTATATTGTCGAGAGCCTTTTTGCCGTATTCGATAGCCACTACGTCCTGTTCGTGAGCGGGCTCGGCTCCCGCCGAACGCCTCGACTCGTCTTTTTTAACAAGTGACTTCTCCACCTCGTCCATAATGTTCCACGCGGTGTTCATTATGTCGCTGCTCGCGCCGGCTTTCATGATCCAGCGGGCCAGTTTTATCATGTGAACTCCCTCCGCGTACGGGACTTTCACGTAGGCTTCGTGGTAGTCGTTCCAATCGAGAATCAGGGAAGGAGTTACTTCCTCTTTGCGGGAGCCGTATATTCCGGCTATGTACTCGACCATTTTATTTTCGAGCTTCATCGCATGATTGAAAGCCATAACCGAGTTCAACCCTATTCTGAGCGCGATGGGAAATCTCGTTCCGTACCTCAGAACAATCCTCGGCAGGGACGGTATGATGTCCGAAAGAGCGTGGGGGTTTTTCAACATTCGGATCAGTGACTCGAAACTTCGGTCGCGCTGTTCGCGGGCGTCAAGTTCAGGATAGACCGTGCTGAGAAAAAGAGACTCCAAACGGTCGATATCGGCCTGACCTATGCCTTCCAGCATGTTTTTCGAGGATATTTCAGGAACAGCAACGAGGTGCTCCGAGCGGTACCGGCCGTGTATGTCAAAGTGAAGGCGTTTAACAACTTCTCTTCTGATTATTCGCCTTTCCCTGCTTTCTTCCACAAAGAGCATTATCCCTTCAGATGTCCAGCCGCGACCGAGCAAGGGAAATCAGATGAGAATTCCGGGCGCCGGCCGCGACCCGTCCGTATTATAACCACTCACTATCGTCGGTTCAACCCGGCCGCCGGAGACACACGTCTCCGAACGGTCACTAAAACCGGGTTCAAATTCATTATTCGGGATTATCGATTGCTTTAACCCACATTTCACCGATGCGGGTTGAAATCGGAAACTGGTGAAAAATCCGGATTAAGCCGCCGCCTCGGCCGGTTCGTCCTTTTTTCTCCTCAGTCCGAACAGCCATATTATCAATGCGTACAGTCCGAGAATAATGACGGCGTCCGCACCCACCACCCATAGCTTTTTCATGCCCGGTTCCGGCATGAACAGAAGCGTGATCGCCACCGGAACGGCCCCGGCAATCAAAGGCTCTACAACCGTCCAAAATGGAAAACTCAACTTGAAATATTTCTTGGCGGCCGCGAACAGAACGATGTTTCCGATCCATGTCGGCACGATGAATCCGTACATAGGCATATTTATGTTCCGGGTAAAGCAAAGCGCCGCTATCGAACCGATCATAGTTATAAGCACGAAAACGAGAACGATCGAAGGAAGCTGCGGTTTCTTCAGCCCGGTGAACATGTTTATCAGAACAAACAGCACCGCGACTCCTGCGCCGCCGACTACCCCGAGCACTCCGAGAGAATGCATGATCACCGCCGGGAACTGCGCTCCGTTCATCAACTCGATGATCGATCCCACGAGAACCGCGAACACCGCTATGAACGCTCCTATGATCACGAAGGACTGCTGCAGCGCGTTCGTGTAATAATGCTGCATCAATTCCTGATGCCCCCTGTCCTCCGCTTCGGACATCGCGGGAATGATCGCCATCGCTATCCCTGTTATCAGCATCGTCGCCATCCCGAAGATCAGAGCGTTGCTGAAATGGCCTATCGCCGCCTCGCATTTGAGCTTGGTCGCGCCGAAGAGCATGTACTGCATGCCGACTTTTCTGACTACTATCGGCGTTAGATTCTGGACAAGCGTCATTCCGACGAAAGCGATCGCCGCAAGGCCGCCGAATCTTAAAATCCGGCCGTAAAGCCCGTACGCCGATTTGAGTGAAAACAGTTTTTTCACCGGAAC
>JAKLIR010000381.1 GCA_022709505.1 bacterium
GCGTAACCGATATGCACTTCCCCACAGTAATCAGATTCTCAATCTGATTGTTCAAAAGGCAACGCAAAGGAATGTCATAATGCCCCTTTCCCTCTATCAATTCCGTTGTCAGCGTGGAATCCACGGCGGAATGTATATCCATCGGAAATGCACCCTTTGCTATGGCGTCTTCGAAACACGCATTCTCAAGGAGATCTCTATCGTTCATAACGTATCTGCCCAACAATCGCCGTGTTTCCCTAACACCTATGTGATCCGCAACCCTCGACACCTTCGCATCTTCGAAACCCGGGATATCATTCTTTAAGAATTCAGCCGTATTCCAAACTTGTTTTTCAGCTTCGATCATCGCGGCCGTGACATCTTCACCTGAAAGCCCGTTGAATCCGGTAACACGAGTCGTATTCACGACAACTTCATCTTTTCTTGTGTTCCCGAATAACAGCAATCTATCGCGCGGCACGTCGAAACTTCCTATCGCGGAAGCTTTTCTGACATGCTCATAAAACCCCGATACGCCGATATACCCTCTATCCAAAACGGCAACATCCTGATTCATATAAAACTCATCTGGATGATTCTTTTGATAATCAATTATCTTGCCGGAATTTACACCTCTCATGACAAACATAAGAGTCATCGGCTGACAGTCATCATCTATCTCCATTTTACAGCCGGTAATATTCATCAAGTCGCCGTTCCCTGTGGCGTCGATGTAAACTTTGGATTCGCAAACAACATTCGCGCCGTTTTCGTCCTTCAAAACAACCTTTCGAATTAAACCACCTGAAACATCCGCGTCATCAGTAGTGTGGCCGAGAAGTAATTTCACTCCTGCTTCATTTGTTATTTCGAACAGCACCATCTTCAATATGTCCGGATCGACCGGAGTAACCGACGCCGCAAACCCGACGGGATCCGGTATGTGCCCGAGTGTTCCGCCCTTATTTTTCAACCGTTCCACCAATTCTTGAGCCACACCGCCGATAACTCGACCTGTTTTCGAATGGAACGTCTGCCAAGGATTAACGAGTGAAAGCGTGCATGCGCCGCCGAGTATGTATTGTCTCTCCGCGAGCACTACATCAGCGCCGCATCTCGCGGCGGCAACCGCTGCCGTAACGCCGGACAAGCCTCCTCCGGCTATGAAAACATCCGTATTTTTCGCCATCGTTACTCCCTATAACAGCCGAATATGTTTGACGCATTACTTTCTCATTGTTATTATACACGATGATCATTTATTCAAGCGCAATGTAATCAGCGCTGTCCCGGAGGCAGTGATGCTTATCAGAATGTTGGAAGTCGGCCCTTTCATGGAAAACGCATACGTTGTGGCTTGTGAGGAGACTCGTGATGCGGTCGTTATCGATCCCGGCGCGGATCCCGACCGCATTTTAAAAGTAATAGACAATGAAAAACTTAACGTCTCAACGATTATCAATACGCACGCTCACATCGATCACTTAGGCGCGGTTCAAGCCATCAAGAAAGCATTAAATGTGAAATTCAAACTTCACAGAAACGAAAAACCGCTCGTTGACTCATTCGACCAACAGTGCATGATGTTCGGAGTCAGGTTCGGCGAAAAGCCGGAAATCGACGGTTATCTCGAAGAGGGCGACATTATTCAGGTCGGAAAACTGACAGCGGAAGTAATATACACGCCGGGTCATTCACCCGGCGGCCTTTGTTTTAATTTCGGGAGTGCCGTTTTCGCCGGCGACACTCTATTCTACGGCTCGATCGGAAGAACCGATCTTCCGGGCGGAGACTACGGAACATTGATCAGAAATATTAAGCAGAAACTTCTCGTCCTTCCGCCCAATACACCGGTGTATTGCGGCCACGGGCCTCAAACCACAATCGAACAGGAGAAAAACCACAATCCATTTTTAACAGGTAGGATGGATGCTTTTTAATGTTTTTATATCATTAGTTTTTTGAAAATCACAATTTTCGGAACTCATTTCCATTTCTCTAAACCTTCTCCATATCGAGCCAGTTCGGGCCGGCTTTAGCATCGACATCGAGGGTGACTTTCATAGGGAACCAATCGTTCGCGGCGCCGGTCATGACCTTCTTCACCTTCGCCGCGGTTTCCTCTACATCACTCTTTTTGACTTCGAAAACAAGTTCATCGTGAACCTGTAATAGAAGTTTCGCCTTCATTTCTCCCTTTTCGATCATTCCATGGACTTTTAACATTGCGATCTTCATTATATCCGCGGCCGTTCCTTGTATCCGTGTATTGAATGCCGCTCTCAATCCGGATTCCCTTTGCATTTTGTTGTTTGATAACAGTTCGTCTATCTTTCTCCTTCTTCCGAATAACGTGGTTGTAAAGCCATCCTTTAAAACCTTTTCTTTCGTCATCTCTATGAAGTTCTTCACATTAGGATAGCGTTTGAAATAGTTCTCTATGAATTCGGCGGCCTCTTTTCTCGTTATCCCGAGCTGCTGTGAAAGTTTGAATTCCCTCATACCGTAAATCAGACCGAAATTTATGGTTTTGGCATACCGCCTTTGGTCGGGAGTCACTTCCGAGATAGGCGCTTCGAAAACTTCCGCGGCCGTCCTCGTGTGAATATCCTCGCCTTTCTCAAAAGCTTCGAGCAATATCGGATCGCCTGAAAGCTCCGCGAGCAATCTAACCTCTATTTGAGAATAGTCGGCAGACAGAAGTAATTCATCATCAGATCCGGGGATGAATGCGCGGCGTATTTCGCTTCCATCCGCAGTCCTGATAGGAATGTTCTGAAGATTCGGATCGCTGCTCGAAAGCCTTCCGGTTGCGGTTAATGTCTGGTTATATGAAGTATGTATTCTTCCCGTTGAAGGATTTATCAGCGCGGGCAGAGCATCAAGATAGGTTCCACGCAATTTATTAAGATGTCTGTATCTTATGATAAGCGGCACCGCCGGGTGCTCGTCTTCGAGTTCTTCAAGCACCATTATGTCGGTTGAATCTTTCCTGACTTTCCTAAGCCCTATCTTGTTGAAAAGAAGGTCCGCGACTTGTTTAGGCGAATTCATGTTAATATCCGCGCCTGTCACATCTTTCAACGTATCCCTTATACGGTTCTCCTCGACGATGAACTTATCGCTCGTCATTTTCAAGGCGACATTGTCAACCTTGATCCCGTTCCATTCCATCTGTGTTAAGACTTCAATTAGAGGAATCTCAATTTCTTTATAGACACGCGTCAAGCCGTCCGCTTCGAGCTTCCCCGTCAATTCCGGTTCGATTTTCAGAACCACATCCACATCCGCGCACGCATAGTCAACAGCGTCCGCTATCTTCACCTGTGAGAATTTCTTTTGATCCTTTCCTTTTCCCACCATGTCTTCATAAGTCTTCAGACCTGCACCGAGTATTTCGGAAGCAAGCGGTTTCAGCGCATACCTTCTGCTCGACGGATCCAAAAGGTATGCGGCGATCATGGTGTCGCCGTCTATGCCTCTCACTATCGCGCCCGCCTTACGCAACATCAGAGAATCAAATTTCAGGTTGTGGCCGGTCTTGCCGACACCCTCGTCTTGAAGCAGCGGCCGCAACATATCAATGACCTTCCCGGATTCGATTTGTCTCGAAGCGTCCGGATCTTCGCCGTCTGAACTATCATCCATGCCGAACATGTCAAACTGCTTCTTTGAAGCACCGTGTTTCACGGGTATATATATCGCTTTACCGGGCTCGACGGACAGGGATACTCCAACAATGTCATCCACGAAAGGATCCAAACCGTTCGTTTCGAGATCGATG
>JAKLIR010000382.1 GCA_022709505.1 bacterium
GCTTGTTCACTTCAACCACGAACCGCGTGTTGGATTCCGAGAAGAGCAGGTGATCGGTGCGCTTTATCCCCTTCGCCCGCGGTATCAGGCGCGAGTCGATCTTCGCGCCGAGGCCGCCCGCAAACGCACTCTCCGCGAACGCAACCGCGAGACCGCCGTCGCTCGCGTCGTGGCACGCTCTCACAAGCCCCTCCCTGATCGCCTTCGTCATCGCCTTGAATATTTTCTTCGACTTCGCCGCGTTCAGCTTCGGAACTCCGTTCCCTATGAAGCCGAGGCTTCTGAAATACTCCGATGCTCCGAGTTCGTCGAACGTCATTCCGACCACATACACCGGATTCCCCGCGCTCTTGAAGTCCATCGAGACGACCTTCGCGACGTCGGGAATTATCCCCGCGGCCGAAATCAGAAGCGTCGGCGGAATCGCGATCGAATCCCCGCCGACGGCGAATTCGTTGTAAAAACTGTCCTTGCCGGAAATGAAAGGAGTGCCGTACGTCGTTGCGACGTCGTAGCAGGCGCGCGAGGCGCGGACGAGATCGCCGAGCCGGTCCGGCTTGTCGGGGTTGCCCCAGCAGAAGTTGTCGAGGATCGCAATATCGTCAACGTCGCCGCCGACGGCCACAATGTTTCGCACCGCCTCGTCGATCGCGGAAGCCGCCATCCAGTAAGGATCGATGTCCCCGTACCGCGGGCAGATCCCGTTCGAGATCGCAACGCCTCGCTTCGAGCCGAACACCGGCGCGATCACCGCGGCGTCCCCCGGGCCGTCCCCTTCCACTCCCACCAGCGGCTTCAGCACGCTCGCGCCCTGAACCTCGTGGTCGTACTGTCTCACGACCCATTCCTTGCTCGCCACGTTCCACGCCCCGAGCACTTTTTCGAGCGCCCGGTTAAGGTTCGCCGGCGCAGCGCCCTTCGGCGCTTCGAACCGCCGCGTCTCGAACACCGCCTTGCGCGGAAGGCGCGGCACTCCGCCGTGAAGAAAACTCATATCGAGGTCGGACACCGTCTTGCCGTTGTATTTAACCAGAAATTTTTTCGTCTTCGTGAATCTTCCGATCACCGTCGCTTCCACGTTTTCGCGGTCGCAAAGCACGAGGAACTTTACGAGGTTTTCAGGCGGTATCGCGAGCACCATCCGCTCCTGCGCCTCCGAGAGAAGAATTTCCCAAGGAGCGAGTCCTCCGTATTTGAGAGGCGCGTGCTCGAGGTGAACCTCGACGCCGGTCTTCTCTCCCATCTCTCCCACCGCCGAGGAAAAGCCGCCCGCGCCGCAGTCCGTTATGCAGGTATAAAGCCGCATCGCGCGCGCCTGCAGGATCACGTCGAGCGCTTTCTTCTCAACAATCGGGTTCCCTATCTGCACCGCGCCGCTCGACGTGGTTTCGGACTCGTCGTCGAGCTCGATCGAGGAGAACGTCGCGCCGTGTATCCCGTCGCGGCCCGTACGGCCGCCGACAGCCACTATCAGATCGCCCGGCTGCGCCTGCTTGTCCATCCGGTCCACCGGGATCAATCCTCCCGTGCCGCAGTAAACAAGCGGGTTCCCGAGATAGCGCTCGTCGAAATGAAGCGAGCCGTTGATCGTCGGTATCCCCATCCGGTTCCCGTAGTCGCGAACGCCGGCGACGACTCCCTTATAAATGCGCTTCGGGTGAAGCACGCCCTTGGGAACCTTGTCGTGCGGCATGTCCGGCGGCGCGAAACAGAAGATGTCGTTGTTAAAAACCGGCGTCGCCCCGAGACCGGTGCCGAGCGGGTCGCGGATCACTCCGCCTATCCCCGTGTTCGCACCGCCGTACGGGTCCAGCGCGGACGGGTGATTGTGCGTCTCAACTTTGAACGCGAAGTGAAAATTCTCGTCGAACTCGATCACTCCAGCGTTGTCAGAAAAAACGGATACGCACTTGTCCGCTTTCCCGCGCTTCGCGCGGATGTCCCCGGTGGCGCGCCTAATCGTCTGCTTGAAAAGGTTGTCTATCCTCTCCCGGCGCCCGTTCTCCGTGTAGTCGATGATCCCGTTGAAAACCTTGTGCTTGCAGTGCTCGGACCACGTCTGCGCTATGGTCTCGAGCTCGACGTCCGTCGGGTTCCTGCCCTTCTTCTTGAAGTACGCCTCGACCTTCTTCATTTCGGGAAGATTGAGCGAAAGCAGCCTGTCGCGGCTGATCGCGATCAGCTTTTCATCCGAGGCGCCGATGATCCTCACTGTCTCGACGGCAGGTTTGCGCGCATCTTTCTTTTTAGCCATCTCTTTATGTCCTTCCGTCAATTTTTCTCAACCGAATAAGTCTGAATTACGGGATTAGCGAGCAGCCGGCGGCATATCGTGTCAACGTCGTCCGCCGACAACTTGCCGCGAAGTATGACTTTCGTGGAGGTCTTCGCGGCGGTCACGCTTGCGATCCCGAGGTCCGACACTCCCTTCAGGGTCGATTCCGCCACGGGGTCGGTCACTCCATGGTTGTAACGCACGTCGAGCACCCATGCGCCGCGCGTCATCGCGCCGGTCGCGCGCCCGGTCACAAACCTCTGCGACACCGGGTCCGACAACAGCGACGTCCCGATCACTTTCGCTTCCTTCGGGCTTATCTTTCCTTCGAGTTCGGTGACTCTTATGAAGCGGGCTTCGCGCGCGCCGGATATGTTCAGGTCGCCGATATCCTTTATCAGCCCTTCTCCGGCGGCGTCAACGAGGTCCTCGCGAATGTAAACTTCAAAACGTGTGGCCATTTTCGAGCGTTCCCCAATCTGCCTATATTTTTTCCCGATACCGGGAAAATCACATCGAAGTCCATCGTATCTTATCCGAATGACCGGATTATATCAACAATAAATCCTTACCAAACCGTATGGTTTTTCGCATTGTTCCGGATTAGCCCACATTTTTCATTAATGTGGGTTGAAATCGGAATACGATTTCCCGGATTTTTCCGGTGAAAAATCCGGATTAGTTCGAATCCGGTACCAGTTCGAGTGTTCCCGCGTCCTCTTTTTCAGCCCGTTTCATATCCGAGATCATTGGAATCAAGCGGCCGCGGAGCCACTTGGGATTCTGGTCGAAGAAATGCGTGCTTCTCGGGTGTCCGGACTGCCCGGTATCCACAATCACGCGCGCGCCGGGCAGGTCCGCGAGATCGGCAACCATCCGCATCGCCGGGCCGGCCACGACTTTGAACGGATCGCCGTCCCATAGGAAATAGCTGTTGAAAACGGTCTCCCGGCTGCCGTAAGCCCCATAGGTATGGTTCGGGAAAAATCTATCGAGCGGCTTCATCCCCGAGAACGGGTGCGCGAATGAAATGACATGAGTTCCGCCCCATGTCCACTTCGCCGGATCCTCGCCGAACTTCCCGGCGAGCCGCCGCCCCGCCTCTTTGAACGCCGCTGCGAATATGTCGTCGCGCGTCTCTCTCTTTTTCGTTTTCTTGTTGTCGAAGAACGTCGAATTCCCGGTCTCGAACGCGAGGTCGATCGAGGCGTCCATGCCGGTGGAGTACAGAAACCTCTTCATCATCATCGGCGAAAGATCGTCCTCGTAAGTGAGTTCGAGCGCGGCTTTATAGACCTGATGGAAAACCGCCGCGCCGGAGCTGTCAGGCGTGTTCTGAAAATTCCAGCGCCTGAGAATTTCCGCCGCTTTCACCGCGAGCGGATCCTTCTTGTCCCCCGCCCTCTCGAATGCGGCGAGCATGACGGGCTTCAAGCGCCTGCCCTGCACGGAGTAAACATCCGCCTGAAATTTCG
>JAKLIR010000383.1 GCA_022709505.1 bacterium
AAAGAAATCGCGGTGGGATTCACACACGGCCCCGCGAACGGGATCATCGAAATCGACGAGAAACTCGTTCTCGTCATAACCGACGACGCGCGCGGAACCCACACGTGGTGGGCGGACGGGCTCCCGCTCGTATCCAACGTCAACCTGATTCGCCGCTTGAAAACTGAAAACTCGAAAAACAGCCTCGGAATATCCGCTCTGCTCGACTTGAAACCGGGTCGGACCTCTTTCATGCTGCCTGTGCCGGCGAGCGGGATCGAGGTGAAAATCGCCGGAGAGAAAATACCCGCGTCGGGCGACGCCGCAACGTTCGCGGTGAACCCCGCCGCGTTCGACGCGAAGCCTCTGAAGACGCCATTGACATCGGCGCTTGTCAGAAAAGAAAGCTTCGACACCGGCGGCTCGCGGCCGATCGACCGCCTCGTTCCGATCGGCAAACTCGGCTTCGCCACAGCCGGGTTCTATTTTTATTCGACCTCCGTCCGGCCCCACCCGCAACCGATGAAAATCAAGGTTGGCATTTTCACTAACGACCCCGTGCGCGCCTACATCGACGGCAAACTTCTCCGCGAGGACAACCCCGACAGCGAGAAGCTCAAAATATACTCAATACCCGCGAGCGATTCCGCGGCATCTCTCATTCTTCTCTACGAACACTCCGGGCGCGAGCATATAGGCTCGTATCTGAACGAACCGAAAGGCGTGCGCGAAATCAGCGTTCTCGGCGACTCCGGCTCATCGCTCATCGGCCCGGTGAGTATCAAACAAGGCCTCGATGGCGTGAACGAAAAATGGTACTCGCGCAACACGCCGGACACCGGCTGGAAACGCGCCGCTCTAAATCAGGCCGGCGCCTCTCCCGGCGACATCCTCTGGTATCGAACGGAATTCAAAACACCCGCCGTACCCGGCCGCTTCGTCCCATTCGGACTCAGAATCAACGGCGCGGATTACGCGCTTATCTATCTGAACGGCAATCTCATCGGCAGGTTCTCAAGGGCGAACAGACAGAGCTTCTTCTATCTTCCCGATTCATTCCTTCTTCGCACAAAAGACACCGCGAACAACATAACCGTCGCGGCTTTTCGCTCCAGCGAAAAAACCAATCTTACGCTCACCGTGGAACCTTTCCTCGAATACTCCACGACTCAAAGCGAACTGGAAATTTTGCTGAAAAAATAGCACCCGGCTGCTCAAGGGGGCGCTTTTGAAAAAGCGCCCCCTTGAGAATCCCCTGCAAAACTTTTACTTCCGCAATGCCGCATGAACAACGCGGCATTGCTTTCACGCCCCTCGGCCGGGTGCGGAGACCCGGCCGCAGGCCATCTCTTTTTATTATGAAAGCAATTCCGGTGCACTCCGGAATTGCGCGCATGAAAAGTTTGGGAAGGTTTTCCCAAGGGGAACCTTTTTCAAAAGGTTCCCCTTGGGCCGCCGGAGGCGTCTTGTTTTTCCATCACATTCGGCCGACGCTATTCGCCCGATACGGACACCGTGTCCTTCAAACGTATATCCGCTGACGATGCTCCGACGAGTATCTCATAGCGGCCCGGTTCGACCTTGAACCGTTTCGCCACGTCGTCCCAGAACGCGATGTCTTTCACCGCGATCGGCAGTTCGACAGTCGCCTTCTCGCCCTTTTTCAGATGGATGCGCTTGAAGCCGCGCAACTGTTTGAGCGGACGTTTCACCTGCGGGTCTATCTCGCGGACGTATAGCTGGACCACCTCGTCGCCGTCGCGAGCGCCCGTGTTTTGAACGTTGAACCCCACCTTTATCGTGTCGCTCGGGCCGGCGGATTTCCGGTCGATCGTGAGTCCGTCGTAGCCGAAAGTCGTGTAGCTCAATCCGAATCCGAACGGATAGAGCGGCGTCTTTTCGAAATACATATACGTGCGGCCTTTTTCGATCACGTAATCGTCGAAAGGCGGCAGGTCGTCAACGCTCGCATAGTAAGTCATCGGCAGCCGTCCGGCGGGGCTGAAGTCGCCGAACAGCACGTCCGTTATCGCGTTCCCGCCCTGTTCGCCGGGATACCAAGCCTCAACTATCGCGGGCGCGTTCGCGGCGATCCAGTTTATCGAAAGCGGCCCGCCGTTTATCAGAACGACAACCACGTTAGGGTTCAGAGACAGCAGTTGCTTCACATACTCCGTCTGATCGTTGGAAATATCGAGGTCGTGGCGGTCAACGGTTTCCTTTTCGTCGCCGAGTTGCAAGCCGATGTAAGCTATCACGACGTCGCTTTCCTTTATGTATTTCATCTCGGCGGCGCGGGCGTCCGCGTTCGCGGCCGTCGGCGGAACCCATTCGAACTTCGCCCGAGCGACTCCCTTAGCCGAGGAATATTCGATCTTCAGATCGTACGCCCTGCCCGCCTCGAGCATGAGCGTCGCCGCCTTGATCGGTTCGGCGGTTTCGGCGTAGTACGGGTCGAACACTCCGCTGATCTTCGCCGCGTCTTTCTTTTTCTTCTTCTGTGCGCTCTGGAATACGAGTTTGCCGTCAACGTACATCTTCGCGTCGCCGCCCGAATCGATGAAGAAATAATGGGCGCCCGATTTCGAGGGGACGAGTTTACCCGACCATCTCGCCGAGAGAGCGCCCTTCGCCGCCTCGGCCGGGATGTTGTCGGCCTTCAGATTGACCTCAGCCTCCGTTCTCGACGCAGCCGGAGCCCCGGAGAAATCGGCGTTGTCGAAATATTCGGCCTTCAGCCCTCGCGCCGCGCCCTTTCCCGCTCCATCTCGGAGATCGTCCGCCGGCACAACCACATACTCTTTTTCGTCCGGCGTGGAAATCCATTCAACGTGGTTTATTCTCACTTTCTTGCCGAGCCTGTTTTTTAGCCCGTCCAGAGGCGTCACCGGCGTGTTGATCGGCGTGCCGCTGTAATCGCCGAACTGCAGCACCGCCGCGTTGCGCCCGACCACCGCCACCGACTTTATTTTCTTCTCATCCAACGGAAGCAGCGGCGCGCCGTTCACAGGCGCGTTCTTGAGCAGCACGAGCGATTCGCGAGACACCTGCCGGGCGATCTCCACATGCGCCGGAGAGCCTATCACACTCTCCGGAATCTTCGTGAACGGCACCATCTCCGGCGGATCGAACAGCCCGAGTTTCATTCTTATCGTCATAGCCTGCGAGATCGCCGTGTCGATCGTCGCCTCGGTGACAAGCCCCTGCTTCATCGCTTCGCGAACGTTCCGGCGGATCACATCGTCGCCGCCGCATTCCACCGCCACCCCGGCGTTCAGGGTAGCCGCCGCCGCCTCGGCCGGCGTCTTCACATATTTATGCTTCGCGTACATCAGGTGCGGCGCTCCGCAATCGGTGACGGCATATCCGTTGAAGCCCCAATCCTTCCTAAGTACGTCCACCATCAGCCAGCGGTTCGCGTTGCACGGCACCCCGTTTATCGCATTGTACGCGCCCATGACAGATTTCGCGCCGCCCTCTACTACCGCCATCCTGAACGCCGGAAAATAGTATTCTCTCAAATCCTTCTCGGGTATCTTCGCGTTGCAGTAATCGCGGTTGTGGTCCTCGTTATTCGCAGCGAAATGTTTCGGCGTGGAAACCACCTTAATGTATTTCGGGTCGTCGCCCTGAAGCCCGGTTACGAAAGCAACAGCCGTGCGACCCGTCAGATATGGGTCTTCGCCGTAGGTCTCGCCGGTGCGGCCCCAGCGCGGGTCCCGCGCCATGTTGATCGTCGGCGACCAGAACATGTGGAACCTCTCTCCCGG
>JAKLIR010000384.1 GCA_022709505.1 bacterium
TCGATATGACTCACGAAGCAACAAATAACAAATATCCGCATGAATACAGGATTATTAATTTTTCTCAAATTTATTTTCGAGGTGGCCTTGATTAGTTGTGGCGGTGGTTGTAAGTTTGAATAGTGCGAAAGATGGGTATAACGAATTTAAGCGCCGTTAAGCGTCATTGGCGCACATTAGTACACTATTAACAATACTCAGGACGAGGGACATGAATCACTGAGGTGAAACGCGCGACTTTTCGCGTGTTCCGCCGGGAGTGACGCCGTTTAAAGGGATTTTTTTTTGAGTGGCGGGAACAAAAAAATAAATTTTGTGAGGGATAAAAGCATGACACAGCCATCGGCCATCAGACTTGAGAGAATTAAAAGAGGACTGACGTTAGAAGACATTTCTTTGAGAAGCGGTATCGACATGGCGGCACTCTCGCGGTTTGAACGTGGAAAATGCAAAAACTCAGAAAAATATCGAGATCGGATTATCGATGCAATTTGTGGAGAGGATGCGGTTCGATGACTGAGAAACGATTTTTAACGATCTCCGAGGTTGCAGAACTGCTCCGCTCCACGCCCGGAAGTATTCGGGCGCAGTGCTGCCGACGGAAAATTCCGTTCGTCAAAGTCGGCCGGAAAGTTTTATTTGATGTGCGCGAGATCGAGCAATGGATTCGGCGCGTCCCGGCGGTCGAGGCGACGAGATAACTAAAGATAAGAGAGTGTTCATACTATCATGGGAAAAAGACTTCAGCAATTTGATATAGAATTAATCGAAGACCACGCAGTAAGTAATCTTGAAACCCTTATAACAGCCGCCGGCGGACGTGTCACCGGGGGCGCAGGGCGTGAAATTACGCTCGACCCGCCATGTCACGCGAGCGGGAGCCATAGATCATTTCACGTTAACAAGGCAAGCGGACTGTTTTTGTGTAGATCATGCGGGGCTAAGGGAAACGTCATCCAGCTTTTTGAGCTGCTACTCCACGGCGCGGTCAACAAAAACTTTCGAGAAACAGTCGATTGGCTATGCACTCAAACTGGTGTCTGCTCGATATCGTCGCTCACGCCGGAACAGATCGCAGCGCATGAGGCCGAGCGCAAAGAGCGGGAAAAACTATATGAATATTACGAATCGCTAACCACACTCGCGGTTGACGAACTATGGAAAAATCCGAATCTCGTTGACCACATAAAAGCCAAGTGGGGATACTCTGAAGAGACGCTTCGAGGGGAGCGAATCGGATACTACAATGCGGCCGTAAATGCCACTCTCAAAACACAATTTCCCATAGCTGTACGAGGCGCAGGCGGACTATACGCCACCGTCAAGGCCGAAGGGCCGAACGAGGGAAAATTTATTAATATCATTCGGAACAGAATCATATTTCCGGTCATTAAAAACGGACAGCCGGTAAACTTCACGTTTCGCGCATGGAGCGAGACGCCGAGCGATGAATTCAATAACAGCCGCAAGTATCTCCGCATCATGCAGAACAGCGAGGAACGGCCGTATATCAACAAGCACGCCGGGCGATTCTCGATATACGGTTTTGACCGTCTGCGTGACGCTTCGCCGGTGATCGCCATGAGCGAAGGGCCGACCGATGCGGATATGGTAACATCGAAGGGCGGCGTCCCATGTGTGGGGCTGTTAACCAATCGGCTGTCATCAGCACAGGCCGCCTGCCTCATTCCAGAACTCAAACGCGGTAATAAATCTGTGATTTTGATAGCGGACAGCGACCAAAACGGCGCAGGGTTGAAGGGCGCTCTCGAATCCGCACAAAAGCTCGAATGCGCGGGTGTCAAAGTTAAAATCCTGCAATTTTCGAGACCGGACGGCACGGAGAAAATTGACGCGTGCGATTGGTTCAAGGCGCACGACAAGAATGATTTTAATATTCTTATAGAGCAAGCAAAAACACCATTTGACATCCGGCTCGAAGAAATCCAACCGGACGCGGATATGGGCGCGAGGGTAGCAGCGGTACAGGCGCTAATGCCGAGTGTCGCGCGACTTCCGAAAGTCGAGGCAGAGATCATGCTCGATCGGATCAAGGGCCGCTCCGGGTTGAATTTAACCATTCTCCGCGAAATGCTCGCGGGTGAGGTCGAGAAAATCAAAAGCAAAAAGCTGGACGCGCACGGCGCGGCTATGTTGATTGCGGACGAGGGGGATGTGAAATATGACCCCTATGTCGGCTGGTATCTAAGAGACGAAAACGTCGGCACTTATCATATTGTCCACGGCGATCATTTAAATAAGTATGTATCTGACTTCCTCGCGGAAAACTGCGGAGACTCGCGCTTATCTCCCGAGGGCGTCGCGTATGAATTGAAGCTCCACGACAAAGTCATCATTCCCGCCGACGTGAAAATCTTCAATCAGGAAATTGATGGTGTGGAGTTTTGGCCGCTTGAAAACGGACTGTTAGACCCGCTCTCCGGCAAGATGATCCCACATAGCGCTGAACATCCATTTAGCTTTCGTTTCCCAGTGGCATTCGATCCCGCCGCAAAATGCCCCTACACCGAGGAAGCGATCACGCGCACACTGCGCGACCCGCAAGTCGTTTCCGTGTTCTTGGAATTCATCGCGACGTCATTATCCCGGCGACGCCTACACGAAAACTTCATATTCCTGTACGGCGCTGCCGGATCGGGAAAAAGTACATTGATAAATCTCGCTGCCTCGATACATGGCCCGAGAAATACGGCGAGCGTCAACCTTGCCTCGTTGAGCGAGCGGTTCGCATTGTCGCAACTCATTGATAAAACACTGGTCGTCTCGAATGAAAATTCATCTCGCGAAATCGAAACCGAAACGTTGAAGAAGCTCGTCTCCCGTGATCCGCTCATGGTCGAAATCAAGGGTCGAACACCATTCACGCGGATACTGGATGTGGCGCTACTACAAGCGAGCAATGAGCCTCTTAGTTATTCTGATGCAGGAAGTGCAATGAAGAGGCGTGTCATTCCGCTAAAATCCAACGTGGTGATTCCAGAATGCGAACGAGATACGCAATTCATCACTCGGCGCCTCGTTCCAGAACTTCCGGGGTTCTTGAATTTACTAATCGAATCATACCGCCGATTCGTCGAGGCGGGTTGCAGGTTCACCAGTAGTGATGTGATCTCGCACGACTCCGAGGAATTCGCGAAGAGCGCCGACCCGCTATTACAGTACGTTGACGAATGCTTGGCGTTCGACGATGTAGCCGCGCAGATATGCAAAAGCGAGCTGTATCACCATTATAAAAACTTTTGCGATGGTGGGAACTATAGACCACTATCGACCGGGAACTTCTTCCGACGGCTGGTTCCGCTAATGCCGGAATCCGTTAGGGTGACACAAGTCCGGTTGAATGGGGAGCGTACCCGTGTGGTACAAGGGCTGAAATTTTCGGAGATCGTTTAGAGATGGTGGGGGCCGGTTGTCACACATGTCACAACTGAATTCCTATACTCTCAAACGAACTTTTAGAAAAATAATGATAGATAGAAATTTCTTAAAAAAGGGTGGAAGCAGAATAGGGCCGCGGTTGTGACGGCCGTGACAAACGAGGCCGGAAATACACAAATCGACAAAGCCCCGCCTGCTTAAAGGCGAACAGTGCAACGGTTTGCACTCCGGCCGGGAAGCGGGAATAACGACCCGGAAGCGTAACCCTCGGGGCGATGGGCAGACGGGGCGAAAAGGATGCTTAGTCCGATGCTCATGGGATCGGCAAAC
>JAKLIR010000385.1 GCA_022709505.1 bacterium
ATGCCGCGAGAGTCCCGAGTGATTCCGCCGTGAATAAGCCTCCGCCGCCCGCGAGATACTTTTTTTCGTATATGGAGAAAAGCATGGCGAGCAAATAGCATAGCGCGGACCCGGTTTCGGGCTCCGCGGAACGCGAATGCAGTATGTGAAGGCCGCTCAATGCAATGATTGATGCCGAGATGAAGGCGCACTTGGCGCCGAAAACGGCTTCGGTGGTCAGATAAACCACCGGAATTGCGGCTACGCCGAGTATAAGAGGGGGGATGGTTAAGGCGAGGTCTTTCTGCTTCACGATTCGAGTGAATATCATGTGAAGGTAAAGGTGCCATCTCTTAAAATATGTGTAATGATAAAAGACCGCGTCTTTGAATTTCATTATGAATGCGATCTTCTCTTCTTCATTTTTTTTCTTATAGGAAAATAATTCCAAGAAATTCGATGCTATGAACCTGAAAAGCTGATTCACGCAAAGCGTGTCTCTGTAATATGCCGCCTCATCATAGAGGAACAGGCCTTTCTTTCTAAGTCGGGGCAGCCTGAGCGCCAAAGCCATCAAAAGTAATATGAAAAGAACCTCGCTCCGATTGGAGGTTAGAAATCTTGTGAAATCAGAACCATTGAATATCATCATTGACTTCACATGTAAGAACCGCGAGAGAATTTCCAATCACAGTTTCCTATATTAATTGTCTAATGGTCCATATTTATCAATTGGTTGTCAAATGAATTGAATATCTGTCGTCTGAATATATAATTCGTACTGGAAGAGAAACCTTTGATTAGGAAAGCAAGAAGGAAGAGAAATTGAAGCCTGAAAATAACGGCCGGATTGAATCAAAAGCCGGAACAGTAAAAAAAGCCGCGGGGATAATCATGGCGGCGACCCTGCTCAGTAGATTGCTCGGTTGGGTCAAACTCACATCGCTTTCGTCTCTTTTCGGGCGAAGCATTGAAACGGACGCCTTCTTCGGGGCTTTCGCCGTACCAGACCTGATATATCTGCTTGTAAGCGGCGGCGCGATGACCGCTGCGTTCATTCCCATTTTCACTGAGTTCATAACCACCGGCAAGGAAAAAGAGGGATGGCGGTTCGCGAGCACGGTGTGGAACATGATAGCCGTCTTCTTGATCGTCGTCATAATTATAGGAGAGGTGTTTTCAAACAAGGCAGTTCTACTGCTCCCCGGTTTCAGGCACAATCCCGAGGCTCTCGGATACGCCGCGGTTTTCGTCAGGATACTGTTCCCGATGCTTCTTTTCACCGCGCTCGCCGCCATGTGCAACGGCGTTCTGCATTCGTTCAACCATTTCACCGCGCCGTCGGTATCTTGGATCATATACAATGTTTGCTTCATAGCCGCGGCGTATATTTTCAAAAGCACGCTCGGGCTTCGGGGAGTGTGCATAGGCGTGCTCGCCGGGGCGGCGATGATGGTGATCGTTCAGCTTCCGGTCATGATGAAGAAGGGGCTTCGATATTCGTTGAGCTTCGATTACAAGAACCCCGAAGTAATTCGCTATTGGAAGATGTTTCTGCCGGTCATGCTCGGGATGTCCCTGACGCAGATAAATTTAATGATAATGCCGACAGTCTTCGGATCGGTGGTCGGGAAGGGCGCGATAACAGCGTTGAACAACGCAAACAGGATGATGTTCATACCGCTCGGAGTCTTCGGGAGCGCTATCTCGATGGCGGTGTTTCCGACCATGGCGAGACAAGCGGGAACCGGCGATTTCGAGATGATGGGCAAATCGCTAACGAGAGGCGTGAGAGCGACTATGATTTTCTCGCTTCCCTGCACCGCTCTTTTAATCACCTGCGGGCTTGCGGCCATAAGAATTGTCTTCGGATACGGAAGGTATAAATATGTGGATTGCTCCGAGACCGCTTTCGCTCTGACGTTCTTCGCCATAGGGTTGATGGGGCATTCCGCGAATCAGGTTATCAACAGAGGTTTTTATGCGAGGAAGGATTCGATAACACCGGTCGTCGCCGGGATCATAGGGCTTTTCGTGACGATCCCGCTTGCGACCGTCTTGATAAAAACCCCATTGAGGCATGGCGGGGTAGCCCTCGCGATTTCTATCGCGACTTTATTGAACATGTTGATCCTTATCATGCTCGCGAAAAGAAAACTCTCGGTAAACGTCGCGGAAATGACGACAATGTTTTTCAAAACGGCGGTCGCATCCATTGCTCTCGGATTCACGTCATGGTGGGTCGGCAGTCTGTTCAGGATCGGCCCTGACAGGTTCAGCCTACAACTGGTTTTCGCCTCTCTCGCGGCCATGACAGCCGCCGGCGGCGTGGTTTTCGTGGCGCTCGTAAAAATCATGAAAGTGGAAGAATTCGACGAAATAGTCGGAATGGTTATAAGAAGATTTAAGGGTAAAAAGGCGGCCTGATAGATGAAGGTTCTTCTCATAAACCCGCATACGAGTTCCGCGGCGACGGCGGGGAAGTATAAAAGATTTCTCTCTCCGATGCCCCCGATCAGTCTCGCCTATATAGCCGCCGCGCTCGACAAGGCGGAAATTCCCGTAACGTTTTTCGACGACTACACAACAGGCGGCGACCGATCGGACCTGATAGACTTCATTAAACGCGACGCCCCGGATGTCGTGGGCCTTTCATGTGTGACGTCCACCGCTCCGAGGACGTACGACATCGCGGCCGAGATAAGAAATAATTTTCCGTCAGTGAAAATTGTGATGGGAAACCTTCACCCTTCGGTCTTTCATAAGGAGATACTGAACAAGGGCCTCGCGGACGCCGTCGTGATAGGAGAGGGCGAGGAAACCATAGTGGATCTCGTCCGGGCTTATGAAAACGGCGCGGAACTGTCGAAGGTTCTCGGCATCGCATACAACACGGACGAAGGCCCGGTGGTTAACACCCCGAGGCCTTTCATTCAAGACCTCGATTCGCTTCCGTATCCCGCATGGAAGCTTTTCCCGACAGAGAGATACAAGCTGTTCAATTTCGCGCGTGTGAAAAATCCCGGGACGCTCGTGCTCGGCTCACGCGGTTGTCCGTTCGGCTGTAATTTCTGTTCGCTGAAAGTGATGGGACGCGCTCGCAGAATGAGATCCGCCGCGAGCATCGCGGATGAATTCGAACATTTGTTTAACGAATTCGGATACGTCCAGCCGTCGTTTATCGATCCGATTTTCCCTTTTTCGGAGAAAGAAGCAACCGAATTCAGCAACGAGATTATGAGGAGAGGTCTGCAGAAGAAACTGACATGGATAACGGAAACAAGAGTAGATCTCGTGAATGAAAACATGCTGAGGTTGTTAAAAGAGGCGGGCCTTTCGAGAATCATGTACGGGTTCGAGACAGGGACCGAAGTGGGACTTCACTCGATTAAGAAATCCTTCACGATGGACAAGGCGAGAGAAGCTGTTGAGATGACGAAAAAAGCCGGTATCGAAATCATAGGATTTTTCATGATAGGGGTGCCGGAAGATTCTAAGGAATCAATAGAGAAGACGATACGATACGCGAAGAGCCTTGATATCGATTTCGCTAAATTCACGGTTTTCTCGCCTTTCCCCGGAACACAGGTCTATGACGACATGAAGAAGAACGGCCGCATTCCGGACAACGAGGAGTGGGAGCGGTTTACGAGTTACCCCACGAAAGCCAATCCGGCGATATTCATACCTGATGGAATGACCAATGATGACGTGGTGAGACTGCAGAGGAAAGCGTTCCTATCATT
>JAKLIR010000386.1 GCA_022709505.1 bacterium
AGCGCGAGGAACCCATAGAATGCGGTTGCGAAAGAAATGACGAGAGCGTCGAAATCCGAATAGCCGTTATTAGGAATGTCGGCGCCGGCGAAACTGGCGATTTTGACAGCGGCGCGGCCCGCGGCGAAGAAGGGCGCCCAGAGAATGGGCGCACCGATCGGCCATTGGTTCTGGACCATTCCGGTGGGAGAAGGGTCGAAGAAGTAAGGCGCCATCCCGAGGGATTTCATCTCATTCAAGTAAAAAATATCATGGTCGTATGCCGCTGATCGCAAGTGCGAGTAGTAGCCGATGCCGTCGGGGTTGTTGAATTTATTGGTCAGTTGAGTTGCTGCGAAAAACATAAAGAAGACAAGAAGCGCAACTTCGAAAAGTTGGGGTCTCCTGCGGGAATGCGAATTTCCGGCGGAAACGTTCGAGCCCAAAAAAATTGCCTCCGAGGAATAGTTGATATTATTTTATCGCCTAATTGTCTTAAAACATCATTTGACGAAAAATAAAAAAGGGAGGCAAGCGCCTCCCTTTATTCGCCATTATGAAGCGTTCATTTTTCGGGAATCTTCAGTACGAGGAATCTGTTGTAGCCGCGTCGTTCGACGACGATTAGAAGTTCTTCGCCGGGCTTGGCGGTCTTGATGATCTTGACGAAGTCGGACACAGACTCCACCGGTTTTCTGTCGGCTTTGACAATGATGTCGCCTTGAGCGATCTCCGCGTCTTCCGCGGGGCTTCCCTGTTCGACGGACATGACGACGGCGCCGGCTTCAGATTTCGATTCGAGCTGGTTCGCGAGATTCTTATCGAGATTTTTAAGAGAGAGCCCGAGGTTGCGAGCCGGTTGTCCCGTCTCGCCGCCGCCGCCGCGCTGTTCGCCCGCGATTTCCTCGGGCCTTTCGGCAAGAGTGACGGTGAATACTTTTTCTTTCCCGTCCCTGAGAACGGTAACCTTCACTTTCTGATCCTTGCCGATCTTCGCGACTTCGAGCTGGAGCTGCTTGCCTTCCTTTATTTTCGTGTTGTTCAGCTTGACGATGATGTCATCGACTTTCAGGCCGGCTTTTTCGGCGGGCGTGTCTTTGATGACGTCCGTGATCAGAACGCCTTCCTTCGCATCCACCTTGTATGCGCGCGCGAGTTTTTCATCGAGGTCCTGAAAATAAATCCCGAGGTATCCTCTTGAGACATGGCCCGAGGAAATGAGGTCGTCAACGATATCTTTCGCCATGTTGATCGGGATGGCGAAGCCTATGCCCATGTAGCCGCCGCTCTGCGAATAAATTGCCGAGTTGACGCCGATGACTTCGCCGTTGATGTTCACGAGCGGGCCGCCGCTGTTCCCGGGGTTGATCGCCGCGTCTGTCTGGATGAAGTCGTCATAAGGCCCTTGTCCGATCGTCCTGCTTTTCGCGCTGATGATGCCGGCCGTAACTGTGCTTTCGAGGCCGAACGGGTTCCCGATGGCGATGGCCCATTCGCCGATTCTCAGCTTGTCGCTGTCCCCGAAAGCCACTTCGGGAAGTTTCTTGCCGGTGTCTATTTTTATTACCGCAAGGTCCGTGTTCTTGTCGCTGCCAATGACTTTCGCTGTGTATTCCTTGTCATCTCCGGACATCTTAACTTTTATCTCGTCCGCCTGTTCTATAACATGGTTGTTGGTCAGGATGTAGCCGTCGGATTTCACGATGAAGCCCGAGCCGAGGCTCTGTTGTTTGTAATCGCGGTTTCCGCCGCCGGGCGCGCCGAAAAACTTGTCAAAGAAATCGTCCCCGAAGAATTCCTTGAACTGCTTGTCGTCGAGCATCATGCCGCCGCCCATTTTGACGGTCTTAGTCGTGCTGATGTTAACCACGCTCGGTTTTACTGCTTCCGAGACATGTACGAAAGCCGACTGCAGGTCTTCCGCGACTATGAGGTGCTTGGGTTTCGTAGGGGGTTCCGCGTTGCCTCTCGGCAAGAGATCAAGTTTTGCGGCGATCACTATTCCCGCGATGACTCCGCATATCAGAGCCATCACTATTGCGAGTCTCGATTTTGTTTTCATAAGCTTTTCCTCCCGATGATATTATGGCTCGGCTATTTGCCTGACCGCGCTTTTCAGAGGATTGAGATCCGAGCTTTTTTGTATCCATGCCGCCGCGTGGTGGGCTCTGAAATCCATCTTGAACAGCGGATATGCCGTGTTTACTATCACCGGCGTCCCGCCGTTCAACCGCGCTATTTCGCCTATCGCCTCGAGTCCGTTTTTCTCAGGCATTCCGATGTCGAGGATGACGAGGTCCGGTTTTTGTTCTTTCGTGACATCACATGCCTCGTTCCCGTCAGCGGCGGTAAAAACTTCGTATCCTTCGCTCTCGAACTCATCCTTGTACAGCTCCCTTATCTCCGGGCTGTCGTCCACAATCAGAAGCGTCGCCATTAAATTTTACTCCTTTGATAGGACAGCGATGGCTGGAAATTGTTCCATGAGGATGAAAGCAGGCTCCGGAACTGATTCACCCCGGATTCGTCAATAGTACGTCGTATCCGGCGCAATGTTCATAGCGGCCAACTGCTTCGTTGTCGTCGCATTTTTTTGTTCACGTACATCCCGGTACGCTTACTTCAAAAATGCTTCTTCCGCCTTGCTTTTCATCCGCTCTGAATCATTGCTCACGAATCCAATCGGCGGATTCGGGTTCAACGAGCCGCTCAATGAGTCGCCCGCGGCCTCGCGCTCAGGTCATCCCGGAAAAAACACCGGTCCTTCTCCTGAAAAAGATTTTATCAGAACAAAAGATGGCGGGCAACTCGGAGCGCACTCCGGAAAACGCCGGTACGTTTCAAAGAGAATATAACGCCATCGATGGGGAGAGCCTTAGAGGCTCAATAAAATAAGATCGTAGCAATAACGAAGCCGGAAGGCGTTGCAGCCGTTCGCAGCAGAGTAGAATCTCTTAATTTTTTTCGCCGAAGACCTGCGCGGTGTAAACCTTGAACTTGCAGCCTTCTTTCCAAGCGTCGGGCGAAAGGCCGGCCTTCATCGCGAGGTGCGACAACATTGTATCGCGGTCCCAGCCTTGTTCGGGTGCGACCTGTGGGAGGAATGTGGCCGCGCGCATTCCTTTTTCCAATATGACGCCGTGTTTTCCGATCACGATGTCTTTGTACGACGCCACATCTTCGGGCGCCGACAAGACCGATATTTCGATGTCGATGTCTTTCAATTCCGACGCCGAAACCGGGGGGAAGCGAGGATCCTGAACCGCGGATACGACTGCCTGTCTCGCGGAGAGCTCGCCGATGGGAACGTCCTGCTCGAAATGCCCCATGCAGCCTCTCAACTGTTCGAACTTGTTGAGGGTGACGAACATCCCCCTCTTAAGTTTTAACTGCTCGTCGTCGTTTTTCGGGTATGATATCCGGCCGTCGCGGACATAGCTTTCGAGAGCCGCCCGGGCGTTGCCGAGCAGGATTTTCCGGGTCTCCGGGGTGAGTTCGCCGCCATCCGTGTTTATCGAATTCATATTCTGTTTCCTCCCGGATTCATTGTTTTTCGTCGGGCTGTTTTCGCCGGCCTTGGCATTTTTGGATTTCGTGTCGATCAGAACTGTGGATGAGTAGCCTACGACGCCGTTGCCGGTCTGGCCGTACGTGTCCTGCGAGGTTGCATATTTCAGAGTTTTCGCCTCGTTCGCGCCGAGCTTCACGGCCGCGCGTATGATCGCCTGAACAGCGCCGTA
>JAKLIR010000387.1 GCA_022709505.1 bacterium
ACCGGGCCGAGAAAATCTCCTTGTGTTTATCATTCAGGCTCTTCTATTCGTCATTCCGGTCTGAGAACCGGAATCCAAGCGGGGACAAGGATGTCCGGGGTGGCTTTTCGGGGCGGCCGGGTGCGAGCTAACGGATCGGATGATGATTTCTGATCTGGAGTGCGACGATTTATCGTCGCCTTGCTTACGCGGGGAATTAATTCCCCGCGATGAAAGCGAAAATGAATTTTCGCACTCCAAGGTTTAAAACGCTTGTCTGTATATTTTTCACATGTTTTTCGGTAATCAAAGACCCATTACCACTCACGCTTTCTATTAAATGATACCAACTCTGGCGTGAAGCTTTGTGGCCGCGGAGCGGCATCGCATCGTGTTCCTGCGCGGAGCACCGGGCCGAGAAAATCTCTTTGTGTTCGTCATTCAGGCTCTTTTATTCGTCATTCCGGTCTGAGAACCGGAATCCAAGCGGGGACAAGGATGTCCGGGGTGGCTTTTCGGGGCGGCCGGGTGCGAGCTAACGGACCGTATAAAGACTCCTGATCTGGAGTGCGACGATTTATCGTCGCTTTGCTTGTGCCGGGAATAAATTCCCGGCGATGAAAGCGAAAATGAATTTTCGCACTCCAAGGTTTAAAACGCTTGTCTGTATATTTTTCACATGTTTTTCGGTAATCAAAGACCCATTACCACTCACGCTTTCTATTAAATGATACCAACTCTGGCGTGAAGCTTTGTGGCCGCGGAGCGGCATCGCATCGTGTTCCTGCGCGGAGCACCGGAACGAGGGACACACCCGTTTCTTTGCCGTTATTACAAACATTGCCCTTGCGCGGATGGAAGTCGATCCGGAAAAGCTTCGACGGGGTAAAATTACGAGAATGCAAACTTATTTCAGAATTCTTCTCTCTTCGATTCTGACGGTCACGCCGCGCGCATCGAGTCCTTCGAGGATGGGGATGACAAACTTGCGGGAAGCGCCGAGCAGGTCCCGAACTTGAGCGGGAGTGATGCCGCCGGTTTCCTTGATTTTCGCGACAATCATTGCTTCAGCCTCGTCGAGGAGTTCCTTCTTCAGAAAGGCGTTCGGGCTTAATTTCACCACCTGTCCGGTTTCGAGCACGACTTTGAAGATTTCGGGCAGAGAGAGAAGTTTTGATTTGATAAAAGAAGGGAGTTCTTCCGCCGTCGGGGGGTTGAACCTGCTTTCCGAGAAAATTCTCAATATTTCGTTGCGAATCCTTTCTTCCTCGGCCAGAATTTCGTCCGATCCCGCCCGCGCCCGGATGCCCGCCGCGGACGCCGACGATACGGCATGTCCGGAATCGAGCAGGCTTTTCACCGCGGAATCAAATACTTTCGTATTCGCACGCCCGAAAAACTTGGTTCTTATTTCAGCAGGAGAAACCCATGGGCGGCGTGGTTCCGAATCGAAATATTCCTTCAATCTTATTATGATCTCGGATTTCAGCCGTTCGAATACGGCGCCGGCGATCATGTTGTCGTTGCCGAAATTCATAAGAACGCCGTCCGCCGCGAGGCTGTGCATGATTTCGACGGCGCGCTCTCGCTGTATTCCGAGTGTTTTCGCCGTTTGCGCCGGGGAAATGGGAACGAGTGCGGATTCGGCGACGGTGCGTTCGACGAGATCGTATTCTCCGCCGGTGTCGATGAGCTTGAGCCGTTCGATGATTTCCGCCGGTTTTTTTGCTTTTGCGCCGGGATTTCCGGGCGCCGTGTCTATAACCACGCCGCCGCCGATTGTTGTGACGGGAGAAAAAAGGCGCAGTACGAACAGGTCCCGGCGCACGCAGACGACGGGAGATTCGAGTCTGAGGCGGGCGTATGTTTCGCGGCCGGGCGGCAGGTCGGGAGCGCCGTCGAGGAAACTTATGCGGCCGATAACCTCCTGCGTGCCCGAGTGGAGCCTTACTCGCGCTCGGTTTTTGAGCGGTTTAGCGGCCCTCGGCAAAACATTCACCCGCACGTCGAGCGCGCGGGTGGCGGCGAGTGAGCCGGGGGCGGCGAGAACGTCTCCGCGGGTTATGTTCAGCGTTTCGAGATCCGGGACATTCACGGCGAGCCTCAGGCCCGGCCCGGTGGATTTTACATCCTTGCCGTGCGATTGAAGTCTTCTCACCCGCACTCGCCGGGCGGAAGGCAGCATCTCAAGCTCATCGCCCACGGAGATCGAGCCGGAAACGAGAGTTCCGGTAACGACCGTGCCCGAGCCTTTAATGGAAAAAACGCGGTCGATGGGAAGTCGAACCGGCCCGGATGAATCTCTTGGCTTTGCCTCGATCGCGGCGGCGCGTATGGCGTCCATGAGCTCGGGAATCCCTTGTCCGGTTTCAGCCGAGACCATTACGATCCGTGCGTTTTCAAGGAAGGCGCCGCGTACCGCGCCGCGGGCCTCTTCAGCCGCGATTTCAGCGATTTCCGGTTCGACGAGGTCGGTTTTCGTGACGGCTATCACGCCGCCTCGAACGCCGAGGGTGTGGCAGATGTCGAGATGTTCAAGCGTCTGAGGCATGACGCCGTCGTCCGCGGCCACTGTGAGCAGAACGAAATCGATGCCTGTCGCTCCGGCGAGCATGTTTTTCACAAAACGCTCGTGGCCGGGCACATCCACTATGCTGACCATTCGGCCGTCGCCGAGCCGCAGATGCGCGAATCCGATATCGATCGTTATCTCGCGGCGTTTCTCCTCGGCGAGCCGGTCGCAATCTATCCCCGTGAGCGCTTTGACGAGACTCGTTTTACCGTGGTCCACATGACCCGCCGTTCCCATTACCACATATTCCATTCGACCGCTCCCTCCGGCGCCGGCGACTTCACTCCGCACCGGCGGAGCAAAGAGCCGCTTCTGGAATTATACGTTTCATTTCAGCAAAAAAACAAACGGCAAGGCCGCCGCGCTCCCGCGGCTCGCGACGCCGCGAGTCGCCGCTTTTCGCGATTTCTCCCTTATTCGGATCTGCCGTAGTCGTCTTGAGCTCGTTCGATGTCGTCTTCGCCGAAGTAGTCACCGGTTTGGACCTCGATGAACGCCATGTTTACATCGCCCCGGTTACGCATTCTGTGCCATGTGCGGACGGGGATATCCACCGCTTGTCCGGCGTCGAGGTCTATCTCCTTGTCATCGAGCGTGACAGTCGCTTTTCCGCGCACGACATACCAATGTTCCGTCCTGCGGGCGTGGCGCTGGAGGCTGAGTCGTTGACCGGGGAAGACTTCTATCCGCTTCACCTTATGGTCAGGGGTATCTGAAAGGATGGTATAAAAGCCCCAAGGGCGATGATCCTCGCGCTTTTGGCGATCGATGATTTTTTCATAAATCCGGATGTATTTTTCGGCAGTGTCGCCTGCTGTATCGTCGAAAAGGTTCACTCCGCCGGGCACGGCTGTTCCGTGCGGCGCGGCGAAAAAAAGACCGCCGCCGATTTTGCCGAACGCCGCGGCCTCTTCTTTTCCCGGAGCGCCGTGCAGGCTCACGAGCATCGGCGTGGATGTCGTTCCGGCCCACAATGCCGCCGCAGCGCCCATGTGGTTGTCAATTATATCGAAATCATCCGCCCGGCCGATGCAGTTCGAGACATGCAAGCCGGTGCAGAGTATTTTATCCTCGCGGCAACCGCTTCCATGACTTTTTTCGCAAACGGCTTCGAGCCGTGCTGAAGTCTCCGAGTCGCCTGTTGCGAAAAGGGTAACTTTCGCTCCTT
>JAKLIR010000388.1 GCA_022709505.1 bacterium
CATGAGGGGTTTTCCATCGAGCCATACCCGCACGTCGTTTTTGCCGTGTTCCTTGAGAAATGTTTTCACGATGAAATCGGCCACGCCCTGACTATCGTCGCGGCTGAACACCGGGAGATCGACTGCATCGCTTCCGCCGCCGATCAGCGCGACAGCCTCGCTCAGCGGGAACCTTTCCTCGCAACCCTTTGCGTAGAATATGATCTTCGGGGTGTCCTGTTCCGCGCCACCTTCGGCGACTACGATATCAGCATCGGTGAAGAAACGAAACGAAATGTGAGCCGCCGCCGGGATTTCGTCATGCGGCACATAAACCGCCGTCTTCCCCGGTGTCACGAGAGCGGTGGCGACAGCCCCGGCTCGTGTGTGTCTCCACGAATCCTTCCCCTCGGAGTCCGGATCGAACTCATGCCTTGTATATTTAATCGAGGACGTCTTGAATCCCTTTGCAGTGAGTTCCGCGATAACTTTTTCCACGAGAGTTGTTTTGCCGCATCCTGATTCGCCGACAAAAGATACGATCGGAATCATACTCATTCTCCTTTCAATATCGCGCCCGTTTATTGCCTGAATAAAATCCGACCAAAGAATCAGCGCTCGATCGGTTTCAACCTCCATTATAGCAATAACAAAGATTCGTAATCTCTTCCAGAGCCAAGTTTTATTGGAACTTATCCCGAATGGAAACGATCTTGATGACATTTTGAATACCAATGCATGTTTTTGACTATGAAAAATGTTGTGCTATAATTTTTTAACAATCCTGCATAAATGCGCTTGAATAGGGAGCGTGGGAAGCGGGAAATCTTTTTTCGGGGATGGGGTACCATGGAAAAGGCGGATCTAAATTTTTCACAATTGCCGTTCGGCTATGTCAAGACCGACAAGAATTACAGATGCGAATTCAAAGACGGAAAGTGGGGCGAACCGGTACTCACTGACTCCGATATCATACCGCTGCACATCGCGGCCCAATGCCTGCACTACGGACAGTTGATATTCGAAGGGCTGAAGATATTCGAGCGACCGGACGGAAAAGCGCAGTCGTTCAGGGCGATCGAGAACGCCAAAAGGATGATCCGCTCCGCGGATATGCTTATGATGGAACCGGTCCCTGAGGAAATGTTCATGGAAGCGGTCCGCAAGACGGTCAACGCTAACCGCCGGTTCATCCCTCCGCACGGCTGCGGTGCGAGCCTGTACGTCAGGCCGTTCCTCATCGGGAGCGGCATCCAGATGGGCGTCAATCCTTCAAAGGAATACTTGTTCATCATGTTCGTCGCGCCCGTGGGCCCGTATTACAAGGGCAGCGGACTTTCGATGGTCAACTTGATTGTCGAGGAGAACATAGACAGGGCCGCGCCGCTCGGAATAGGAAATATCAAGGCCGCCGCGAACTACGCCGCCGGTCTCCGCGCGACTATTCCCGCAAAGGCTAAAGGATTCAACGAAGTCCTTTATCTCGACGCGAGGGAGAAGAAGTACATAGACGAATCGGGTTCGTCGAATTTCTTCGGCATAACGAAAGACGGCCGCTACATAACTCCGGCTTCGTCATCGATATTGCCGAGCATAACGAACATGAGCATAAAACAACTCGCCCGCGACGAAGGGCTTAAAGTCGAAGAGCGGAAAATCCACGTCGATGAACTTCGCGACCTTGCCGAAGCCGGCGCGGTCGGAACAGCCGCCGTGATCTCTCCCATAGGATCTATCACCTACAGGGACGAGGTTATTAAATTCGGAGACACTCCGGGGCCGGTCTCGCTGAAGCTTTACAAAAAGCTCTCCGCGATTCAAAACGGACTCGTCGAAGACCCGTACGGCTGGACGCAAATCATCCCTGAAGAGTAATTGCCGGAGGGAAGTTTATTCGGTTCTCATTCAAGGCCCTGTTTCATCGTGTTCGCACAATTCCGGCGTAGTGTTCGGAATATAGCCGAACGGGAGAAGATGCGAACGAGCATCGACACCGTCGAGAAACGTCCTGATCGGCCTTTTTCAGAGTGCGTTTAATATTTCACTTATTCTGGGTGTGAGTGTCTTTGTGTGTCCCCGGAAGGGGCCGAGGGCGGTGAAAACGGTGTGGCCGCCGACGAATAGTTCGTTAGAGACGCGTGTGATATCTTCCATTTCGACAGCGTGAATCATTTCGAACATCTCTTCGTCCGTCATGTTGCGACCGTAGTATATTTCCGACCGTGCGATCTTCATCATTCTCGCATTTACGCTTTCAAAACTCATGGTCATGGAAACCCTGAGCTGCTGTTTCACGCGTTCGAGTTCCTCCCGTGTGACATCTCCATCCTTGAGTTTTTTAAGTTCATCCGCCGTGACCTTCAACACTTCGAGAAGATTATCCGGTCTCGTGCCTGCGGTCACGCCGAAGAACCCGCTGTCGCTGAAACACGTGTTGATGGAAGAGATGTCATAGACGAGGCCGCGCTTTTCCCTGACTTCCTGAAAGAGGCGGCTCGACATGCCTCCGCTGAGAATGACGTCGAGAAGCATATAAACATATCTATCGGCGTGTCCGAAGTTGATGCCGGGCGCGCCGAGCGTGAATTGCACCTGCGCCGTTTTCTTGTGGTGAAGAGTTATGCGCGGGGCGAAATCGGAAGGGGAGGGCGCCGGTTTGAGAATTTCGCAGGGCGGCTCGGTGCATGGTTCAAGCGCGTTTTCAACGAGCGTCGTCACATCGGCGTCCCCGATGTTGCCGGCCACCGCGACTATGAGATGCGCGGGCCTGTAAAACTTTTTGTACAATCCGTAAAGCTCGTCCCGTGAGATATTTCTTATCGTTTTTTCGTATCCGAGAATACTGTGTCCGAGCCCGCGCCTGCCGTAAATATCTTCGAGAAAAAGATCGAAAGCGAGTTCCTCTGGGCTGTCCTCGTGGCCCTTGATCTCCTCGAGAACGACTTCTTTTTCACGATCGAACTCGGCGGGCGCGAAGACGGACTTCCCGAACATGTCCGCGATAATACCGACCGCCACCGGAAGATGTTCGGGCAGAACTCTTGCATAGCAATATGTGCGTTCTTCGGACGCGGCGGCGTTGATCGAACCGCCGAGAGTTTCTATAGCAAGCGCAAGCCCCTTGGCGTCCATGGTCTCGGTGCCCTTGAAAAGCATGTGTTCTATGAAGTGCGCCGCGCCCAGATGAGGCTCCATTTCGTGCCTCGAACCGAAGTTAATCCAGAATCCGATGCATGCCGTGAGTAAATGCGGCAGACGCTCGGTCAGCACGACGGTGTTTCCGCCTACTATCGTTTTCTCACACTGCGTTTCCATTTTCATTCCACATCCGCGAGCGGAGTCGCGCCTTGGATATTCATCCCTTATTCCGATTTCATCCCACATTGATGATGAATGTAGGTTAAATATTAAAGGGAGCGGTCATTGAAATGAGCCGCTCCCCGTTTTCCGGAATATAAAACTGATTTACAGGCCTTTCATTGTGAGGTTGACCCGGCCCTGTTCGTCGATTTCGCGAACCTTGACCTTCACGTTCTGACCCACGCGAACTACGTCTTCCACTTTCGCAACTCTCGCATTGGACAACTGACTGATGTGCACGAGGCCTTCTATGTTCGGCAGAACTTCGACAAACGCTCCGAAATTCACTATACGCTTTACCGTGCCCTCGTAGATCTGGCCGATTTCCACTTCGGCGACGAGCCCTTCCACCAGATTCTTCGCCTTTTCGCCGGCTTCCT
>JAKLIR010000389.1 GCA_022709505.1 bacterium
CTTTTCATCCGCTCTGAATCATTGCTCCCGAATCCAATCGGCGGATTCGGGATAAAACCGATTTTTATGGCTGCGCTCTGAAATAAGAGGGTCCGCCGCCTTTCGTCACGTCAGTTCCGGGCGGGTATTCCGGATGAAAAGGCCGCCCGTTCTTGTTTATATTAATGTAATTATTTATTATCATTAGGTTGAGCATCTTTGACTTGCAACTGTGGAAAAAATGAATCGATGGTCCGAATTCGCCGAACAATCGGCTGTTCAGGCGTGGTTCGGAAATGGTGGTGCGTTGCTTAGAATCGTTTCATTAATAGTGGCCGGACTATATTTTGTCATGTGGGCGTGGTATTCGGCGGCGTTCCTGCGGGAAGCGAACAAGCTTGCCGGGATCGGGAAGTTGGCGGCGCCGGCAGTTGCGCTTGCTCACGTTTGTTACCTCGCATCGATCACGGTGCTCATGAAGCATCCGCCGTTGACGACGATCTCGGAGTCGGTCACAACACTGGCGTTCATGATAGTTCTGATTCACGTTTACATAGAGCTGCGCACAGGTTCGAGATCGGGGGGGATGCCGATATTCTTTCTCGCGTTCATTCTTCAAGGGGTGTCGTCCATCTACATGAATTTCGCGCCGGGCGTGCCGAGGATGATGTCCAATCCGCTGTTGATGATGCACGTTGCTCTTGCGCTTATGGGTTACGCGGCGTTCGGAATCGCGTTCCTGTACAGCGTGATGTATCTCATGCTCCGGCGGGAGATCAAGAGCGGGAATTTCGGGTTAATGTTCAGGGGCGGGCAGTCGCTCGAAGAGCTGGACGAGGTGAATTTCAGGGCGTCGCTCGCGGGAGTAGGACTTCTCACGGTTTCGATCATACTCGGGTTCACGTGGTCCCAGATCTCATTCGGACAGTTGCCGTTCGGAGACCCGAAAGTGATGATGACAGTGTTCACCGCGCTTGTTTACTGTGTGGTGCTCGTGTTCAAGACGCAGTTCGGATGGCACGGAAAAAGGATCGCGGTGCTGTCTATATGCGGATTCCTTCTCGTGATAATTTCGATAGTGGTCGTGAATGTGATGCCGCTTTCGTTTCACACCGTATATTAGGAGCCGGAGCATGGCGGAAAGACGGGAAGACATACGGATGTACCCGGTTTTCATGGACCTGAAAGGGAAGCCGTGCCTGATCGTGGGCGGCGGCAGGGTGGCGGAGCGCAAGGCGGAAAAGCTGTTGGAGACGGGAGCGAAGGTGCTTATCGTTGCGCGGGAAGCCTCGGACGGGATAAAGAAGCTCGCGGAGGCGGATGTAATAGACCTCGACGTCCGGGAATATGAGAAAGGCGAAGCCGCGGGGTATTTCTTGGTGATAGCGGCGACATCCGACAACGGGCTGAACCGCCGGATCAGCGAGGACGCCCGGATGGCAGGAAGGCTTGTGAACGTTGTGGATGTGCCGGAGTTGTGCAACTTTTACGTGCCGTCCGTGGTACGGCGCGGCGAGATGCAGATAGCGATTTCAACATCGGGCGCCGCACCGGCGCTCGCGAAGAAAATAAGAAAGAAGCTCGAAAGCGATTTTAATCCGAACTATGAAAAGCTGCTCAATAGGTTGCGCGAATTCAGGGCGTTGCTGATCGAATGCATTCAGGACGAAGAAGAACGAAAAGAGATACTGACGCGGGTGGTAAATTCATCGGAGCTGGACGTATTTCTCAATGGGGATGAATCACCGCTGGAGGCGCTGCTGAGAAAATGCATTTGATGCTCGTCGGGATAAATCACACGACCGCGCCGGTGGAGGTGCGGGAGAAGCTCGCCTTCTCGGAAGCAGAGACCGAGGCGGCGCTTCGCGAACTCAAGGCGGACTCCGCGATCGAGGAAGCGCTTCTTCTCAGCACATGCAACAGGACGGAGCTGATCGTGAAGCGCCGGGCGATATCGGGCGAAGGCAACGGCGGCGCGGCCCCCGAACTGCTCACCCGCAAGCTCTCTTCATGGAAACAAACCGGCGAGCTTCCGCCGGAAGTCTTCTACATCCACAGGGACATCGATGCGGCGCGCCACATCTTCAGAGTGTCCGCCGGACTTGAATCCATGATCGTGGGCGAGTCCCAGATACTCGCACAGACGAAGGAGTCTTACAGGATAGCGTGCAAAGCCGGCGCAAACGGCTACATGATGAACAGGCTGATGCACGCCACATTCAAGGTGGGCAAGCGGGCGAGAGCGGAAACCGAGATCGGGATCGGCGCGGTGTCGATCAGCCTCGCGGCGGTGGAACTTTCGCAGCGTATATTCCGAGATCTGTCGAAGAAAAGCGCGCTGGTCGTGGGCGCGGGGGAAACGGCGGCGCTCACGGCTGAACATTTCGTCCAAAAGAACATCGGTTCGCTAACGGTTGTGAACCGGACTTACGAAAAAGCGGAAGAGCTCGCCCGGCGGCTCGGCGGCTCGGCGGCCCCGTTGAGCAGTCTCGCCGAATCAATCGCGAAATCCGACGTCGTGATCACTTCGACAAGCGCGCCGAGCTACCTTGTCACTCCGGAGATCATGCGCGTCGCCGTCAACATCAGACAGAAGCGCCCGATATTCCTCATAGACATCGGCGTTCCGCGGAACATAGATCCCGCGGTTAACAAGATATACAACGTGTTCGCTCACGACATCGACGATCTGAACAAGATAGTGGACAAGAACCTCGCGCGGCGCAGAAGCGAGACTCCCAAGGTGGAAAAGATAATCGACGAGGAGATCGCTCTTCTCGAAGAATGGTACCGGTCGCTCGAAGTGACGCCGACGATCAAGCAACTCGTCGAAAGGATCGAGTCGGTGCGCAGAGAGGAAATGAAAAAGAGCTCGCGCCATTTTTCACGGGAGCAGATGGAAAAGGTGGACGCGCTCACGCAGAGCATCGTGAACAAGATACTCCACCATCCCATCTCGCGGCTGAGGGAGAGCGGGGACGATTCCGACGACGCTCGGTTCCTCGTGGAAACGGTGAGAAATATTTTCAACTTGGAGACGCCGGCGGATGAATAAATTGGTCATCGGCACTCGCAGAAGCAAGCTTGCATTGATACAGACGGCGTTCGTGCGGAGCATGCTCGAACGCGCTCACCCCGGCATAGCGATAGTTGAAGAGATCATAGTAACGAAGGGCGACCGGATTCTCGACGCTCCGCTCGCGAAGATCGGCGACAAGGGTTTGTTCACGCGCGAGATCGAAGCCCGTTTGATCGACGGAAGCATCGATATCGCCGTGCATAGCTACAAGGACCTGCCGACCGTTCTGCCGGAGGGATGCGCCGTGGGCGCTGTTCTCGAGCGCGTGCCTCCCGAGGATGTGCTGATCGCCGCGCGGGGTGTGACGTTGGTGAACCTTCCCGAGCGCGCGAAGGTGGGGACGAGCAGTTTGAGGCGCATCGCGCAGTTGCTGCATGCGCGGCCGGACGTCACGCCGGCGGACGTCCGCGGAAACGTGAATACGAGACTCGACAAGTTGGATGGTGGTGAGTTCGACGCTCTTATACTCGCCCGTGCTGGGATAATCAGGATGGGCTTCGAGGATCGGGTGGCCGGCGTTCTCGATTCGAATTCGTGGTATCACGCGGTCGGGCAGGGAGCGATCGCGGTTGAGATGAGAACGGGCGACGAACGGACGGCGTCGTTGCTGAGAGTGCTCGAACATGGGCCGACGAGGGTCGCAACGAACGCG
>JAKLIR010000039.1 GCA_022709505.1 bacterium
ATTCGCGCGGTGGATGGTCTTCTAACTGTTGGAAAAGGCCAAAGAGTGGGCGTTTTTTCAGGTTCCGGAGTTGGAAAAAGCTCCGTGATGGGCATGATAGCGCGGTTCACCAAGGCGGACCTGAACGTGATCGGGCTCATCGGTGAACGAGGCCGCGAAGTGCGCGAATTTATCGAAAGGGACCTCGGCGAAGAAGGAATGAAGAGATCGATTGTCGTGGTCGCGACATCGGACCAAAGCCCGCTCGTGAGGCAAAAGGGCGCGTATCTCGCCACGACGATCGCCGAATATTTCCGCGACAAAGGAATGCATGTGGTTCTGATGATAGACTCCATAACCCGTTTCGCATTCGCGCAGCGCGAAATCGGACTCGCAACCGGGGAGCCGCCGACATCACGCGGCTATACTCCTTCCCTGTTCTCAACTCTCCCGAAACTGCTCGAAAGAAGCGGAATGGGAGAGAAGGGCTCGATAACCGGCCTCTACAACGTGCTGGTGGAAGCAGACGACATGAACGAACCGGTCGCGGACACCGTGAGGTCAATCCTCGACGGCCACATCGTTCTCTCAAGAGACCTCGCCGCAAGGAATATCTACCCATCAGTGGACGTGCTCCAGAGCATAAGCCGCGTGATGCCCGAAATCACAGCATCGGAACACATGCAGCTTTCCCGCCGTTTCGTTGAAGTCATGGCGGTTTACAAGGACGCCGAGGACTTGATCAACATCGGAGCTTATGTGAAGAACAGCAACCCGAAGATCGACAACGCAATATCGAAAATAGACAGAATGTATTCGTATGTGAAACAGGGACTTTTCGAAAAGGTCGATTACGACGAAGCACAGATCGCGCTGAAGGGAATCTTCTCATAACCGATGTTCAAGTTCAGACTTCAGCCGGTTCTGAAATACAGGGAGTTTCTGGAAGACCAGAAAAAACTCGAATTCGCCGAAAGGCAGAGGATTTTTCTCGAAGAGAAGAAACGCGGTGAAAGATTGCGCGAAATGAGGGCGCAGTACCACGAAGAGCTTAGGAAGGAAGCCGCGCGGGAGGATATCTCGGTCACGAAACTGTCATTTCTGCAATCGTATATATTCGTGATCGAAAGGCAGATCGCGGTGCAGGATGAAAGGACGGCCGCGGCTAAGATCGAACTCGAGAAGGCGCAACAAGCGCTCGTCGAGGCGAAACGGCAGAAGGAAGTAATGCTCAGGGCGAAGGAAAACGAATTGAAGAAACACAGGAAGAAAGAAGAACTCGCCGCTCTGAAGATTCTGGACGAAGTAGCTACTATAAAATTCGTGAGAACGAATCAGGGGCTCGAAGCGAGTGCCCATGCAACAAGAATATAGATTGAATTATTGGGTGGGAATGTATGCCGCTTGATTTTGTAAACAGATTCGCAGCAACCCCGGACAACTGGGGCATCGTCAAGGTCATGGAGAGGATAGAGGAGCTTTCCACGCGCTTCGGCCCGAAGATCCCGCAAATTCCTCAACCGGGACAGGATGATTTCAAAACAGAACTGCAGAAGAATCTGATACCTTACAAAAATGAAAAGTCGGACGTACCGGAGATTCCGAAGAACGACGACCTGTTCGCTCCCGGCACTTTTCCGAACGCCGAAGTTCCCAAGGCTACACAGTTCGACCAGATAATCTCAGAGGCGGCGAAGACATACGGCGTGGATGAGAACTTGGTCAGAGCCGTGATAAAAGCCGAATCCAATTTCAATCCCTCCGCGGTTTCCCCCAAGGGCGCGATGGGACTGATGCAGCTAATGCCGGGAACGGCGGACATGCTCAATGTGAAAAATCCCTATGATCCGAAGGACAACGTTTTCGGAGGCGTCAAATACCTGAGATCGATGCTCGACCGATTCGGCGGAGATACGACGAGCGCGATCGCGGCCTACAACGCAGGGCCGAAAGCAGTTGAAACATACGATGGGATTCCGCCGTATCGTGAAACTCAGGACTATGTGAAAAGAATACTCGGAATGCTTTCACCGGGAAGCTGAAAAACAAAAATTCGAAAGTGGGGAATTGAATAATGGCAAAGAAGGAAGTCAGGGCCGAGGAAATTGCACCGGCCCCTCAGCCTGTTAAGAAACAACGCAGTTTTCTCTGGCTGTGGATCGCACTGTCCGCGGTGAGTGTCATTCTGCTGCTGGCGGTGTTGCACCTCGCCGGAGCGTTGAGAGGCCCCGAGGAAGCACTTTACGCATCGACGAAGAACGTGCCCGTGCTCGGCTTCTTTACCGGCCTTTTCCACCAAGAAAAGTGGGAGCAAACACTCTCGCCCGAACAGGCGATCGACGTGAAAGACCTTCGCAACAAACTCATCCGCTCGGAAGGCGAGATCGAATCACTAAAGAGAACCATCGGAGAGATGAGCGCGATCGCGGCTGATGTGGATTCCGCCACACGGAATATTAAAAAGCTCAATAAAGACGTGAACGAAATGAAGAACGGGGACATGCCAACGCCGACGACCGGAGGCGCCGCGGGACAAGGAGCGGCGGCTGCGGGCGCAACCACGGCATCCATTCCCCCCGGAATAGTAACTCCCGGCGCGTCGATGACGGTTCCGGCGATGGGTTCCGGAGAGAACTACAGACTCGTTTCCAAAATTTTCGAAAAACTTTCTCCGGACACCGCGGTCGATATCCTGAACAACCTTTCCGATGAGGAAAAAGTTAAAATCCTGTCTCAGATGAAAGAAAAAACGGTCGCCGACATTCTCGGCGCGTTCGATCCGATGAAATCCGCGACTTTGACGAGAATGATCGCGAAGTCAGCCGGAACATGATTCGAAAAAATTTAAAATTAAAAATAAAAATGGAGGTGATAAACCTTTAAAACTGAATAGAAAGGAGGTGATGGTAGATGCAAGCGACGGACTTGTTTCTCGGGTTACTGGCAAAGCAAGGCTTAATCCAGAACTCGGAATCACTCCCTCAGAAGGCCGACAATCTCTCGCCCGGAACGAGCAGTTTTCAGTCGATCTTCGATACCCTCGTCCGCAGGCCGGTTGAAAAGTCTTCATCAGACAACCTCGCCGGCGGCACGACGAACTCGAAAGATGCTTCAAATCTGAAAAATGCCGCTACGGTCAAGTCAACGGTCCGGAAGCAGGCCGCGAAAGTTTCAACGCCGGAAGTAAAAACGAACAGCGGCGAAACGAACACAACGCAAGCTTCCGACTCCAACGATGTATCAGCAACACGGCAAGCCGCATCGATTGGAACTCAGACCACAGCCGCAGATAACTCAACGTCAGCATCCGCGGAGTTAAAGGATACTGATGCGAAAATCAGCGCGCTGGTAGATAAGATCGAACGGGAGATTGAGAAAGGGAAAGGCGCCGGCAATGACGATCTCATCGCGCTCATTATGCAGTTGATCGCGTTGATGTTGGCCGGACAAAACACCTCTGAGAGCGGAAATACGGAAGCTTCCACCCTCACGCTGAATCTCGATGTCGAAAAGGACAGCAAGATCTACAAGATACTCGATCTGCTGCTGAAAGGACAAGGAGACGCCGGCGCGAAGGGACTGGAGAATGCGAAAGTGCTTCTGAAACTTTCCGACGATCAGGGGCTGCTTATCCCGGTTTCGGAACTTGCCGAGAACGCGACGACTGAAAAAAGCGACGATCAAAGCAAACTGATCACGCTTCAGCTTCTCGCGAACGACGGCTCGGATGAAACCGAAAGCCTCAAACTGACGATAACAGCCGATGATATGAAAGCTGCGAAATTGGTCAGTTTGTCCGACCCGGCCCTGACTGAATCGGACCTCGTGATGATGATCCCGATCGAGGATCTCGCTGTTCAGAACGAAAGCGGGAAAGTCGTGACGGCTCAGGACATCGCGGAGATCATTCAGCAGGCCGCTAAGGATTCCACGGATCAGAAAGTGGCGTCGGCGGAAGTATCCGCGAGGATACATTCCACTGAGGGTGAAACCGCAATCGCCGATGTGAAAACCGCCTCGGACGACACTCCTCAAGTTCTCGTGCCGCTTAAAACAGCGACGCAGAGTACGACGACGGATGTCGAAACTTCCGACCCGATGTTCCTCGCATCAGATAAATATCTGAAAGCGCTGGACGCGGAAACGCTGGCAAAGAAACTGACGGAAGCCGGCGGCAAGGAAAAAGAGGCTATTTTCCAAAAACTGCAGAAACTGCTCTTCGGCTCGGACTCGGGCATTACCGATCTCGGTAAACTCCTCGCGAAGAAGAACGACGGAACGCTGTTCTTCATGAAAGGAGCGCTCGAAGAACTGGCGAAGCAGGGCAAGCAGGACATCCGCGAGGCGGCGGCAACGACGGCGACATCTGTTAACGAAGATAGTTCCTCCGGCAGTTCGTCCGGTATTCAGACAATGCAATCGTCTGAAAGAATCCCGTTCCTCGGGAGACCGGCGCAGACGAACGGATTCGAACAGATGTTCACCAAAACGGCTGAAGCCCAGCGACAGGCCCCGACCCAGAACCTGAATGAAAGTGTCATGCGACAAATCGTACAGAACGTCAACTACACTTTCATGAATGGTAACGAAGGCGAAGTCCGCGTGTTCCTAAGACCTGAAAACCTCGGAGACCTCAAGCTTAAAATCAAGGTCGAACAGGATGTTGTGACCGCAAAGTTCACGGCGTCGAGCAACGAGGTGAAGGCGATCATCGAGAGCAACATGAGCCAGCTCAAACAGGCTCTTGATCAACTCGGGATCAAAGTTGGAAAGTTTCAGGTTGAAGTGAACTCGGGCGGCGGGCAGCAGCAGAACGCCGCACAGGAACAAAGCGGAGACTCCTTCGGCTCGTCAGGACTTACGGCGAACCAAACGGCGGATGCGATCGATGGATACGGCGCGGCGTTTGAATACGAATACGACGACCTCGCGTACGGATCCGCGAACTCCGTTTCAGGAAACCTCAGCCGACACAACTACCTCGCCTGAGATGTATTTATCACAGGAGGAAGAAGAATGTCACTAACTGATCTTATAAGTCAATACGGAATAGGAACATCAAGCACGTCCAGCTCGACATCGAGTTCGGATAGCACAAGCACGCTCGGGAAAGATGATTTTCTGCAGCTTCTTGTGACGCAACTGAAGAATCAGGACCCGCTCGACCCTGTTAAGAATGAGGACTTTATCGCCCAACTCGCGCAGTTCAACTCGCTCGAACAGATGATGAACCTCAACACGAGTTTTTCAAAGATGCTCGAATTGCAGACGCTTTCGGGCGCCAGCAATTTTATCGGCAAACAGGTGTCTTGGTTCGATTCCGAAGGAGCGGAACAGAACGGTGTCGTGGATGCCGTCACCGTCATCAGCGGAACGCCCATGCTGGTGATCGGGAATCAGCAGGTAAGCACTTCGGACATATACGCCATATCGAATCCCTGATGGGGCGCGAATGGAAATCTTCAAGTAAGGAGGTGACACAGTGGTATCCAAGATCTACGGGCCTCAGGTTCCAACCCCGCAACAGGTCGGCCAAATCGGATCGCCGTTAGCCGTTCCGCAACAACAGCGAACGTCGCTCGGCAAGACCGAATTCCAACGAATATTGGAACAAAAGACCGGCGCCGGGCAAGTGGAATTTTCGGCCCACGCCGCCAAGCGTCTTTCACAGCGCGGAATCGAGCTCTCTCAGGATGATATGGAGAGGTTGAATCAGGCTGTGGACAAAGCGCAGGGCAAAGGCGCGAAGGAATCACTGGTTCTCCTGAACGGGCTGGCCTTCGTGGTCAGTGTTTCCAATCGGACTGTCATCACGGCGATCGATATGGAAAGCCTGAAGGAGAACGTAGTTACTAACATCGACAGCGCGGTGATCGCGTAGCCGATGGGTATTATGGGGCTGGACCTCTTTGAGGAAGCCTCGAAGCCGCTGACTGACTGACGCGGCGCACTAACTCAACCACATAGTGGAAGGAACGGACCGGACATAGGGTTTGTTTGCTCTGGGGTAACAAATCCGGCTCCCCGACGAGGAGCTCGCTTCACCTCCGGTCAACGTGAAAACCGTCCATCCCGCCCGCGGGAACGTGCGCTCACACGTTTCGAAACACGCGGACGGAAGGCAACGGTGGTTCGCGCGGTTTCTTCCATATAGAGTGGCTCTCAAAGGAGGAAACATGAATTCATCGCTTTACACAGGCGTACTGGGGCTGAAAAACCACCAGACACGCATGGATGTTATCGGTAATAACATCTCGAACGTTAACACGTACGGATTCAAGCAGGGCCGGGCGACGTTCGCCGACCTGCTGAGCCGGACATATTTCGCGGCGGCGGCGCCGAGAGACGGAATCGGAGGCGTGAACCCGCTTCAGGTCGGTCTCGGAATGACCGTTAGCGCCGTAACCAACATCATGACCCACGGCCAAGTCGAACCGACCGGCAGACTTACCGACGTCGCGATCGACGGCAACGGCTGGTTCGTGCTTTCGCAGCAAGACGGAACCACGAATTACACACGCGACGGCTCGTTCTCTCTCGACCGCGACGGCTCGCTTGTAAACGCCAACGGGCTCTACGTTCAGGGCTGGACTCGCGTCGAAGCGGATCAGGACCACAACTTCACGGTTGACACACAGCGCCCGGTGACCGACATCGACTTCCAATACGGCGAAAAGATGGAAGCCGAGGCCACCAACGCCGTAGGCCTGAAGTGCAACCTCGATGAAAGCTCACGCTCACTCATAGCGGACGGCATCGACCCGAAGGAAGGCTTTGCAACTAAGAACGATCTGCTCGTTGATCTTTACGACAACGATTCGGTCAATCCCCAGCACCTCGGAATCCGCGAAGGCGACTGGCTTGAAATCCATGTTGATTCAACATATCAACAGGTTCCGACGCTCCCCGCGACTGTTAATTCAGTAGCCATCACAGGCGCCGGCGCGGCTTTCAACACTGCTTCCGGAACAGTCCGCCAGTACACAGGTCTCGTTGACACCAGCCTTCTCCCGATGGACAACATCTCCATCGCCGGCTGGACCCGCTTGTACGGTAGCCCGGATTCCCTCGTGGGCACCGCGAATTCGTACACCATCGACCAGAACACCGGCGTGATCTATTCAAGCGCGACTCTCAACGGCCAGACCCTTCAGTTCTCAACACAGTCGAGTGCTCTGAGCACGACTCCGTACGAAGCTGACAAATATCTCTATTTTCAGGTTACGAACGACACCACAATCGGCAACCTCGAAACAGCGATCCAGAACGCGCTCGATGCAATCGATGTGAACGGCACGATCAACGCGACAGTGAGTTACAATACGGATGAAGCAAAGTTCTACATCTACAACAATCCGGTCTCCGGTTCGGGCGACTACAACGACGTGCATGTTGAAATCAACGCAGTCTCCGGTTCCGGCATCCGCACCGGATATCTGCTGCGCGAATCGACGTACCCGACCCTGACCGGCACACGCCTCGGAATCACTCAGAGCGGTCTCGGCGGCGCGATGGACAGAGAACAGGTCTCCAACTTCGACTATCAGACCAACAACCTCGCCCTCGACTACGGCTTGGTCGTCGGCTCTCCGATGGTTTACGGACAAGTTGTGAGATCAAGGCTCGAAGCGACGTTGAACGACCCCACGGATCTCAATTACGTCAACGCTCCCGCCGGGATGACGACAGCGTATTTGGACCTTACAGATCTGACCGGATACACGGCCGGCGGTACGCTCGCGATGGTGCCGAACACCTCCGAACTCAGCGTCAACGGCACTACGTGGAGCCAAGTCAGCGTGTTCTCGGGCGCTGCCAATGAATACAGAATTTCCACAAGCGGTACAGGCGTTCCGAGGATTTATTTCAACTCTCGCGACGGTCTCGCCCCGTTGGCCACGACGGCTGTTTCCACCGAAATCGTTTTCTCTTACAAGACGGACAACGCTCCGGTGGTGCTCATGACGTCGGGCCAGTCATACACGCTCGATCAAACAACCGGCAACATCTCTCTGATGTGGAGCAACTCGACGGCGGACTCCCTTCTCGGCGCGAACGCCGGAAGCACCCAGTTCACGGGAACGATCAGAATGACCGCGGAATATACGACGGACGACCGCAAACTCGAGCCTCCGGCCGAGATCATGAACAGCCGCTGGGCGGATTTCGCTCAGGAATGGGCGGAAGTAAACGCCGGCGGAGACGGCAAAGCGCGAACGAACTTCAACAACATGTTCACCGCGATCAACGCCGACAGAAGCGCAACATCTCCCGGAACGATCTACGATCAGGCTACGGCCACTCAGCCGACATCTAAGACTTCGGATCGCTTCCAGTCCGCGGAAACATACCGGACTTCGATCGATGTCTATGATTCGGTGGGCGACAAACACACTCTCCAGTTCATCTTCACACACGTAGGTTCGAACTACGACCTGACACAACAGGTCCGAAACACGAACCGCTGGTACTGGAGAGCCGAGCTGCCTTACGATGACACGTTCGCGTTCGACAGCATGGACAACGTTGATGATTCAGCCACGGCGAAATTGGACGGCGAGCTTCAGTTCGACAACAACGGCTTGATCATCAGCACATTGCTCGGCGGGAACACCGGCCCCATCATGTTCGATCCGTCTCCGATCGGCTCCAATGGCAACACCACCGAAGCCGTGGAGAACGTTTCGATCACAGCGAACTTCGACGGCCATGGAACCGCCATCGACGGCGTGACGCAGTACGCATCCGATTTCACGACTCGCGCGTACGAGCAGAACGGTTGGGCGATGGGAACACTCGACACGTTCGCCATCGACCAGAGCGGCGTTATCGAAGGCACGTACAGCAATAACGTCGTGAAGCCGATCGCGCAGATCGCTCTCGCGATGTTCGCGAATCAGGAAGGCTTGACCAAGGTGGGCGACAACCTGTTCGCGGCGTCAGCCAACTCAGGTCTCGCCAATGTGGTTCCGGCTTATGTAGCCGGAGCCGGCCAAATCGCCGGCGCCTCGCTCGAAGCCTCCAACGTGGACCTCGTTCAGGAGTTCACCAACATGATCATCACGGAGCGCGGCTATCAGGCTAATTCAAGAATGATAACGACGTCGGACGAGATGCTTACCGAAGTCATCAATCTCAAACGGTAATCTCGCTGCTCGTTAAGTGAAACACAAAACCGGCCCCGGCGACGGGGCCGGTTTTTTTTATCCCGGATTCGTCAATAGTGCGCCGAATCCAGTGCAATGTTCATAGCGGCGAACAGCTTCGTTGTCGTCGCATTTTATTGTTCACGTACATCTCGGTACGCTCACTTCAAAAATACTCCTTCCGCCTTGCTTTTCATACGCTCTGAATCATTGCTCCCGAATCCAAATGACGGATTCGGGTTTATCCCGGATCCGCCAATATCCCGCCGAGTTATATTGAAGGATTCGGATTGAAGTTATTATGGGATAAGCATCATCTTGACTGTAAAAAAAGGTATAAGGTGGGTTCAGAATGCCGGGGGAGTGACGTATTCGACCGAGCCGTCGCCTAATCTCTCTCGAATACGCGCAGCTATTTTTTCGGGCAGCGGAATAAAAACCGTCGAACCGGCCGGAACCGATTCAGGCGAATATATTTTTTTGCCGAGGTGTGATTTTCCGAATCTGTTGGGATCCTCATCCACGAAGAAAGAAACCGCGCCGTCGAGTTCTCCGAAGAGCCATGAAGCGCCGATCGAAGCTCCGAAAAACCCTATGGGGTTCCTTGCGGACAAATCCATAGCGGCGGAGCGCACGCTCTTCAACCATGATATTGAACGGGCTATTCTCCCTCCGGCGTTTGATGCGCCGGAAGACAGTTCGGTTGTCGCCGTCTCTCTGTCTCCGGAAGCAAAAGCGGTTATCTCTTTCGAGATCCAGTCGCTTCTTACCGCAAGCGGTTTGATGCCGTTCCTCAAAAAAAAGTATTCGAGAGTCGCGGGAGTAAAATGGTTGCAATGATCCGCTATTAAAAGGTCGAAAGGATTTTCCTCGTGATTGGGCAGCTCTACAAGTAGCGCGCCGGACTGATTGAGTTTTGAGTACAGTGAAACGAGAAAATCCGACGGATCAGGAATGTGTTCGATAACATGAATCAGGGAAATCACATCGAACACTCCGGGGACATCCGAAGGAGGAGTGCAGTACAGGCGTTCTACTCCGGGAATATTTTCAATTTGCTGTTTATTCGTTTCCGAGAGTTCCGTACCGGCGAGCGACCAGCCGCTTGCTCTTTTCGCGAATGCTCTAAGAAAAGCGCCGTTCCCGCATCCGACATCGAGTAGTCTTCCGCTCGTGGGAAGCTTGTGTACCTCAGTTAAGAAGTCAACGATTTTTTCCGAGCGGAGAGACGGAGCGCCGGCATTCATTTCGAAAATCGCGGTTTCGACCCCGTTGCTTTGGGAGTAGATGGAATAACCGGAATATATATTTTTCGTTTCTTCCGTCCACTTGAGATCGGTTGGTTTCAATACTGTTCCGCAGTTCGAGCATACTGCGAGAGCGCCGCCTGCGGGCCACGGCCGGCAGTCGGAGGTCACTCTCTTGAAAGAGGAAAAATCGTGGAGCGCATCCATTGCGCCGCCGCAGATCCGGCATTCGGATGAAGGACCATGCTTTTCTTCCAAGTCTCTCACCATTCGACAGCCTCGATCGTTTCGGCGGCGGTCTTTGGTTTCAATCCAAATTCAGAAACGATGCGCGATGTGTCGAGAGTGGTATGCGCGGGGATTGCTTCAAGGTCGAGTCTGCTCTCTGAAGCACGTGCAGGGCGAACGAGCTCCGGGGGTGCTCCCATTAAGCTGCATATCATCCTCGCGGCCTGTTCGTATGTAATGTCGTCCGACGCCGACGCCTGATAGACGCCTCCCGCTTCGGCGTCCGCGATTCTCGCCAGTGCCTCGGCGGCGAAGTCAGGAGAAACCGGTGAAAACGACATGTCGGAAAAAGCCGATATCGCTGTGTTGCTTTTCAGAGACGAACGCCATTCTTGGAAAACGCCGCCGCCTGCGGATATGATTTTTGTGAAGCGAACCACAGCTCCGCGCGCGCCGAGGCTTTCCATGAATTTCTCCACCTCTGCTTTTTGCCTTCCGTATTCCGTTTTGGGGGACCGCTCCGTTGATGCTGGTGTTGCGGGAATGGCGCCGTCGAAAACGAGATTGGTTGAAGGGAATATGACGAACGATCCGTTTTCATGAAGCCGTCTCGCGATTTCGATCGTCCGGTTCACGTTTATGAGTCGCGCGCCTTCCGGGTCTTTCGCACATGCGGCGAGCGATGTGACGGCGGCGAAGATGAAAGCGACGTCCGTGTTTTCCGGCGGCGTCCAGCGGGATACGTCCGAGGCGAGGTCGAGGAACATAGGGTGTTCCCGATCGACGTTCACCGATGTCCCCGTCACCTTCGCTCCGGAGTCCGCGAGACGCCGAGACACGATTCCGCCGAGGAAGCCGTCTATTCCGATGATGAGGTGTTTTTTCGCTTCGATCATCGGGCTCCTTGCCGTGGTCGAACTCCGCAACAGAGCGCCATCAGATAGTTCGCCATTGGGTAAAATCCGGTGTGAACCACTTCGTCGTTCATCGAAAAAATAAAAACATTCTGAAAATAATCCGACATTAATTTCTTGAGCTGTTTGTGATCCTTGCAGTTGACGTGTCCCTCGCGACTCGGTGTGGACGCATATACTTGAGAGTTCGCGGACGGTGTTCCGATGATAAGCACGCCTTGCTCGCGGAGCGAGTCCGCGATGTTCCGCATGAAACGCCGCTCCTTGCTTTTGGGTATATGTTCTATGACGTCGAGGGAATAAGCCGCGTCGAAACCGCCCGGCGATGCAAACGGTCCGCGCAGGATATCGTGAACGGCGTAATCGATCGTCCACCCGTCGTCCGGAAGCGATTTCGCGTTCTCGATGAAGACGGGGTCGAAATCAACCGCGGCCACACTTCCGGTTTCCCGCCGGACCAGCCGCGTGCCGAATGCGTCGGCGCAGCCGACTTCGAGCACTTTCTTTTTTCCGCTCAGCATTTTCGCGACGAATTTATATCTCGAAAGGACGAACAGCAGCCGCTTCGGATCGTCCCGCCACGTGTGCCCGCTCATCAGGCCGAACCTCGCCGGCCCGTATTTCGCTTCGTTGTCGAGACAAATCTGATACTGCGGCTCTCGTGTTTCAGTTTTTTTCATGTTTTCTCCGATTATTATCGGCGCTGGAAAAGTCTCCTTGTTACAATGCTCGCCGCCGGCAATATTTCCGTCATCTCACTGTGGATTTTCATCATCCTATTATAAACCCTGAATCATCTTTAGAAAATGTATGTGGAATTACCACCCGTTTTTTTTGCATTCGCCGTCTGTTTCAGAGAAAACGGCGATCGCGATTTCTTCAGCGCGGCGGTTTCATAAATAAAATAATGTTGTCAATATACTATTAACTATTCATAAATATCTGCCGATACATAATATATGCGTATTAGTACGCTTATTTTGCGTTTGCCGACGGGAGAGTCGAATGGCGGTTAAAGAAAAAATCTTGGGAGTAAACGAACTCGCAAAGCTGCTCGAGAAGCTTCGTGGAGAGAAAAAGAGGATAGTTCATTGCCATGGGGTGTTCGATCTGCTGCATATCGGCCATATTCGTTATCTCGAACAGGCGAGGAGCATGGGCGATGTGCTTGTGGTGACGTTGACTCCCGACAAGTATGTGGACAAGGGGCCGAACAGGCCGGCGTTCGCGGAACAGCTTCGCGCCGAGGCTCTCGCTTCGCTTGGGATAGTTGACTATGTTGCGATCAATGAGTGGCCGACGGCGGAAGAGACGTTGCGGCTGCTCAGACCGGACGTTTATGTGAAAGGCGCTGAATTCAAGGGTATCACAACGGATATGACGGGAAAGATCGGGAAGGAGAAAGCGGTGGTCGATGAGATAGGAGCGGAACTCGCTTTCACCGAGGATATCGTTTTCAGTTCGAGTTCCCTGATAAACCAATACTTGTCGAATTTTCCGGATGAGATTCAGGAATACCTCGCGGTTTTCAGGAAGAGATATCTGTTGGACGAATTGCTCGAAGCGATAGAGAGAATGTCGTCGTTGAAGGTGCTCGTGGTGGGGGACACCATTCTCGACGAGTATCAATATTGCGACGCTATCGGGAAATCATCGAAGGACCCGATCATAGCGCTGAAGTATCAGTCGCACGATCTTTTTGCCGGGGGCGTGCTGGCGGTGGCCAATCATGTGGCGAACTTCGCGGGCGGCGTGAAGGTGGCGACCGTGATAGGCGAGCGCGACAGCCATGAGGATTTCATCCGAGGGCATCTGCTTCCGAATGTCGAACTTCATTATGAAGTACAGCGTGGCGCGCCGACCACTCTCAAAAGAAGGTTCATCGACGCGTACACTTTCAACAAACTGTTCGAAGTTTATGTCATGGACGATGCCGGGCTCGATGCGGACGGCGACGCTTCGATGTGCGGTCGGCTCAGGGACATGCTGCCGGAATACGATGTCGTTCTCGTATCTGATTTCGGCCATGGCGCGATAAGCGCGGGCATGATCGCGGAGCTTGCAAGGGGAGCGAAGTTCCTCGCCGTGAACACTCAGGCCAACGCCGGCAACCGCGGCTTCAACACGGTCGCGAAATATCCGAGAGCCGACTACGTGTGCATCGCGGAACATGAAATGAGGCTTGAGAAAAGGGACCTCAAGGGCAGCGTTCAGGCGATGCTGGGCTCGGTCGCGGACACTCTCGGCTGCAAACGCTTCGTTGTCACCCGAGGCAGAAAAGGCTGTGTGGTGTGGTCGAAGCAGGCAGGGATGGTCGAAGTGCCGTCTTTCGCGTACAAAACAGTTGATAGGATCGGCGCCGGAGATGCGTTTCTGTCTGTGACATCTCTCGCGGCGGCGCTCGGAGCGGACAACGAAGTGCTTGGTTTCATAGGGAACGTGGTCGGCGCGCTCGCTGTGGAAATACTCGGCAATCAGAAATCGATAGACAAGCTAAGTGTGAAGAAATATATAACATCTCTCATGAAATAGAAGGAAGGCGCGATTGAAAAAGAGTTATCCGGAATTCGA
>JAKLIR010000390.1 GCA_022709505.1 bacterium
TTTCGAAAATATTCTCTCGAAGCAAAAATCCGTTTGCCACGCAGTTCAGCGCGACGCCGCCTGCGAGACACAGGTTTTTCATCCCGGTCGTTTTTCTCACGTGCCGCGCCATCTTCAATATGATTTCCTCTGTAACGACCTGAACCGATCTTGCGAGGTCCATATAAGGCTGCGAGATAGGGGTTTCCGGTTTTCGCGGAGTGAGGCCGAAGAGCGAGTCGAAATGCCTGTTGGTCATCCTGAGTCCGACCATGTATCCGAAGTGCTTAAGGTTCAGCCTGAACGACCCGTCTTCTTTTATGTCTATCAATTCCTTTTTTATTACATCGACATATTTTGGCTCCCCGTATGGCGCGAGCCCCATGAGCTTGTATTCGCCGGAGTTCACCTTAAAACCGCAGAAATAAGTGAACGCGGAGTAGAGGAGGCCGAGGGAGTGCGGGAAATTTATTTCGGCGAGAATATTTATTTCGTTTCCGCGGCCTTGTCCGAAGCTCGCCGTGGCCCATTCGCCGACACCATCGATCGTCAGGAATGCCGCTTCCTCGAAAGGCGAGGGATAGAAAGCGGACGCGGCGTGCGATTCGTGATGCTCCGGAAAAATGATTTTCCCCTCGTAACCGAGATTCTTCTTTATGATTTCAGTCAGCCATAGTTTTTGCTTTAGCCAGACCGGCATCGCCATGAGGAACGACGGCAAACCGATCGGTGCGTAGGAAAGATACGTCATCAGCAGCCGTTCGAATTTTATAAAAGGCTTGTCGTAGAAAGCCACGCAGTCGAGTTCGGACGCTTTTATTCCGGCTTCGCCGAGGCAGTATTCGACGGCTTTGAAAGGGAAATCCGGGTCGTGTTTTTTTCTTGTGAATCTTTCTTCCTGAGCAGCGGCGAGGATGTCGCCGTCACGGACGAGGCAAGCCGCGCTGTCATGGTAAAAGGCTGATATGCCGAGGATATTCATTATCGGGAACGGCGCGCCGCCCCGCTGCCTCGCGGAAAGCGCCGGTTTAGACCTCTTCGCTTAGAAAATCGTGTAGATGAACGGTGCGACCGCCGGCGAAGCCTCAATCGCAATTATGATCGCCGCAAGCACGAGGAGCACTATGATGATCGGCGCTATCCACCAGAGTTTTCGCTTTTTTAAGAATTGAAAAAATTCAGAAAAAAATCCCATTCAGTTTTTCGGGCGCGCTCTTGTTTCTCACGCTTCCGATTCTCCGTTCGGCAGATTTTTGTTTATTATAATCCGGTTCGCCGTCTGCTTGTGAACCGATTTTCGGTCAGGGATGTCGCAAAAACGCCGATCAACCGCTTTTCATATTATAGGAAACTCGAAATTACCGCGCAACAAAAATGTTTTTCGATGATCGCGATGCGCACGGATCGAGTACTTCAGGCGTGAAGCGCGCTCTGCCCAGCGCCTTTCGCGAAAGATCGAAATCCCGGGACTTCATTTATAAGCCACACTCACTTTGAGCGTTTCGCTTTTTCCGGGATTAACGTAGAGGCGTTTTGCCGCCTTGTCATAGAAATAAACTTTTTCTTTTTTACCGAGGTTTTTCAAAGCGGCGGCGTCCTTCAGCTTCACTCCGTTCGAAGTGACCTTGGCGGGAGGCGCGAAACTCAAAATCCGGAGCATGAACCCGCGCTTCCCGGAATCCGCGGAAATCTCGAAGTTTTTCGCGCCGTTCATTTTTAGTGTGATCTCCACGCTTCCTTTATCCTCTTCGAACAGACTGAACGAAGCGTCTGCGCCGGGGGTTATGTCGAGAGTGACCAGCCCCTTGAAAGAGTCGTCACCGCGTCCGAGTTCTGAGTCTGTTACATAGAGTGGGATTATCGATCCTTCCCGAATGTAGATCGGGTAGCGGTCGATTGGGAAATCCATATCCTCGGAGCGGCCTTCCTCGTAAACTTTTTCCGGCGACCAGAAATCGCGCCATCGTCCTTTCGGGAAAGACACTGTCCGGGAATTCTCAGGAGTGAAAAGGACGGAAACGAAAATGTTGTCTCCGAGACGGTACTGAAACTTGCCCGGCGAGGGGTGGATGATTGGGCCGGTTTTAAGATGTGATTTCATCATCATCGAGTAAAGGTAAGGTTTAAGTTCGAGGTGGAGTTTAACGAAGCTCCTATAGATGCGGACGGTTTCGTCGTCGAACAACCACGGTTCGTGAGCGCCGTGCCCGCCGTTCTCGAACAACGGACACATGGCGCTGAATTGAGCCCATCTCAAGAGTATCTGTTTCGAGATCGGCATATCGCCGTGATAGCCGGCGGTGTCCGACCCGACCACGGTGTATCCGAGCTTGGCCGAGTCGAAGATGTCCTGCAACGCTTCGAGAAAACCGCTGCCGCCCCAGTCGTGGACCTCGTCACCCACCCAATTCACCGCCGAATGGCTGATCGGCGCGAACCCTTTCGGATTCGTCATCAAAAGATCGACGGCTCTGGCCCATGCCACGCCTTTCGGATTCTTCGTCAACGTGTGCTCATACATATCCATGTAATACAGGTCTTTGTATTTCGAAGGAGTCATCGGCCCGCTCGCGCACGGTTTGCCCGACGGGTACATCGGGTCTATCCCATCCACTTTCCAGCCGTCCGCGCCCATGTCGAGAACTTTGTTCATAAGCCCGTGCCACCATTCGACCGCATGAGGATTCGTGTAGTCGAGGAAGGCGCCTTCTCCTTTCCACCACTTCGACGGCTTCCCTTCGTTGCACAGAAAACCCTTTCCCAGCGCCTCCTTATATATTTCGTTCGTGACAGGCTCGAAATCGCCGGATGGATTTTGCTCGTTCAACATCGCCGTGACCCAGAAGATCACGCGGATTCCCCGCGAGTGAAGTTTGCGGATCATTCCCTCGGGATCTGGGTACTGTTTTTTATTGAACACGAAATTGTTGTACTCAGTCGCCCACGGGCTGTCGATGACGACCGCCCCGACAGGAATGCCGAGCTTTTCGTAGCCGTCTATCATTTCCCATACGGCTTTCTCCGTGTTTTCGTCGTCTTCCCACACCCAATGATCGAACACCCACCCCGGGGACACCGGGGGTCTCTTTCCTTTTTCCAAAGAATTCGCCGCCTTGCATGGGGCGAGAGCCAACGATAATATCAAAAGAATCCAGATCGGGAACGCAGTTCTTCTGCTTTTCACAACGTATCCTCCTCGTTCTGTTATCGAAACCCGACGTAGCCGACAGACTTTTCAACTTCAATATTATCCCGGATTCGTCAATAGTGCGCCGAATCCGCGGCAATTTTCATAGCGGCGAACTGCTTCGTTGTCGTCGCATTTTTTTGTTCATGTACATCCCGGTACACTCACTTCAAAAATGCTCCTTCCGCCTTGCATTTCATCCGCTCTGAATCATTGCTCCCAAATCCCAATGAAGGATTCGGGATTATTCGTGGAAATTCTAACACAAAAAATGAGGTGAGAAGCAAGAATTAGTTTTATGAAGAAAAAATGGCAAGAAAATTTCAACGGCAATTGGAGTTAAGTGCAGGGAGAAGCGACTTCGGGATTACGAAAAAATCACATCAGAATCTATATCCGATTCCGGGATGTGTTTTGCCGGCGGCATCCGTGCAGGAACTGCAGCACCCTTTCTGGTTGCTCCCCCCGATTTCCTGACAATACGGCCCGCACGGACATCCCGCGGTGCCG
>JAKLIR010000391.1 GCA_022709505.1 bacterium
CAGACCGAGATTGGTCAACCTCATATTGTTCAGGCCTATAAGAGCACTGACATTTGTATTGACTACTGACATTGGATTTAGCCTCCATGTTTTGGGTTTAGCCGGGTCGAATTTCCTTATCCGACTTGTACGGATGCATTCCGCACTAATCCCTCCTATAGTTGTTTGTCCGCACCTCCCTTCCGCCGTTTCCAGCTTTTTTTATTTGTTGCACTTAAATTAACGTCTTAATTACATGCGCGAAATACACGCGCACGGACAATACGCCGAAAACCCCGGCATTACCCCTTCGCCTATGCCGAGGCTAACCACACGCAACGCTCGCGGCTATCCACCGCTCGCGCACGTTCGAATTTTCCTTCTCCCAATACTTCCGTTCTAATAGTATTAATTATTTAAATTTTCGGGTTTTCCCTCCTGTGCAATGCATCCGCTCGCTACCCGCTTTACGGATGCGGATATATTCAAATACAGCCAATTAAAGATTCAGTTGCGAGCGCCTCTCCCGCATCCTTTCCTCCAAACTGAAACAACCGGAAAGGAAGCTTTCTACTCAGCAACTCCTCCCCGGTCGTAAAACAAGCCGTAATTCTGATTGATATCTATATAATATTGAGCGTCGGTTTTGACTTGTCCGGTTCAATTGCACGACAAATCACTGATACTTTGTTCTATCGACTAAATTGAGCCGATTTATTCAAACCGACCTCTTTTTTTCAATTTTTCGTTATTGATTATCGGCACAAACTGGAAAAACTTGAGGAATTAAAAGATTTTATTGATTTAACTCGAACAAAATGTCTGTTTTTCATAAAAGGCAAGAAAGACTGCACGAATTTTTTATTTTTTCATCGGAAATATTAAATAAATGAAAATTTATATTATTATGGAGACCAAATTAGGACAGGAGACTAAATAATGAAAATTATTGAGACACGAGGAACCTGCCGCGAGCGTGGAGTTATGCAAGGAACGGCGGTTCGGCCCGATTACGATGCGACTCTCAATTCATTTTACGATTCCGAACTGCTCCGGAACGCGAAACCGTGGTTTGTTCCGATCGGAGTTGTTAAATTCGGTCTGAATTCCCTCGGGTCGTTCACCACCCGCCCGGCAGTGAAGAAATTTCTGCCCACGATGTACGAAAGGGTCGAAGGACTCGCGGAAGGACTCGGCATCTCGAGTCCCGCGATATGGGGGATGCAGTTTGTCGAGATTCTCATGTGCGGCGCCGGCAGCAACATAAAAATACCGGAATCGGCGAAAAACTCTTGTACGATGATCCTCGCGAAATCAGAAGCGACGTCGGAGAAGAAACCGCTCGCCGGCCGCAACTATGATTTCCCTAATCTGCTTAGGGATTTTCAGATAATCAGAAAAGAAAAGCCCACGGACGCCGGGCGGTTCGCCACGATAACGGTTACACAGAACATGCTCGCCGGCGCTCACCACGGTCTGAACGAATCCGGACTCATGGTTTGCTCCAACAACCTGAAGGCATGGAGAAAGAACGATTTCAACGGCCGCGGTGTTCCATATACGATGGTCTTACAGGAGATACTCGAAACATGTCGCACGACTGCCGAAGCGGCGAAATTCGTCGCGGAATTCCCGGCGCGCGGAAACACAGGATTCTTCGGTATGCTGGACAAGTCGGGTGATTGCAGAGTAGTGGAGTTTTCAGCAGCGGAAACCGCTGAGAGGACTCCCGACTCATCAGGCGTCATCGCCCAATCAAATCATTGCCACATCCTCAAACGAGTGAACCTTCCCGAAGGTTCCGTATGGACGGTGAAAGGCATGGAAGGCGTTGAATATCTCGAATCAACAAAGAAACGCTTCGAGGCCGCGAACAGGCTCATGCACGAAAACGCCGGAAAAATAACCGTCGATACGTTGAAATCCATACTCCGGGATCATAGCGCCGATCCTAAAGGGAAAGGCGACAAAAACACCGTCTGCTGCCATGACGATGTCGGAAGTACGCTTTCGAGCATCATCTGCGATGTGACCGATGGCGTGCTCTACGTGGCGAACTCGAATCCTTGCGAGAACGAATACATCACGGTTAAATTAGACGGCTGACCCGGGGCACCCGGTTCGCGACAGCGGATTCAGGTTTATCTTCGAGACATAAAACCAGCTTATATGAAAAAAGCCCCGGCCGTGTGACCGGGGCTTTTCAATTAAATCGAATTAATAGACCGCCGAATCCTTGGCAGTCAAATTTGCACTTATTTCACCGTGAAAGATGAAGGCGCCACGTTCACTCTCGTGAAATTGGCCACTTCCCTGACTTTAGGAAGCGACGCGCCTGAAAGGTTGTCGAGGAACCCGTCCATCGCACCGAGAAGCGTGAAGCCTTTTTTCATGCTGTCGGTCAAAAGTTTTTTGTCGATCCTGATGTACAACTCCGAACCGTCCGCTTTGCACGTGACATCCTTGGAATTGATCTCCGCCTTTCCTCCGGCCATGCGCGGTACGCCGCAAGTTGGGATTTTCATCCCGCCGCCCCCGCTGCCGCCTTTCTGAGACGAAGCTGATGCGGCCGAAGACGCCGCCGCTTTCGCGAGAGGCGCGTAGAAAACTATCATCGCCGCGTTTTCTTTTCCTTTGTATTTTTCCTTCGCGTCCGGAGACATCATCATAGTGATGTCGCTCATCTTGTAGAGTTCCGGAGTTTCGACCGCGAGCGCGATGTAAGCATTGATGTGCGGGGGATTCATCGTTCCCTTGCTTATGTCGCCCTCAACGCTCTGCGTCAGATATAGGTATTGCGAATCCATTCCCACCTTGATTTCCCAGATGTCGAATTCATCCTCCACCGAGGAAGACGGATCGTCCTCGGGCGCCTTATCGACGGCGGCGGGCGCCATGCACCCATCGTCCACCGGCGGCCAGCTCTTCACGTTGCATGTCAGATTGACCGACACGTTCCCGTAGGAGTCCTTCACCCACGGCATCACGATTACTTTCCCTTTTTTCTTTATTGCGGGGATGTTGCCCGACCACGCGGCGCCGGACTGTTTCAGCATCACCGGTCCATTGAAACTCGAGCCGCCGTCCGTCGAATAATAAACCGCCGCCTGCTTTATCTTGTCAATCGCTTTCTTATCGTCGTATGCCGCGCTCAACGTCACCTTAACCGGCTTGCCGGCGATCGCGGGACCAAAAGACACGCTCTTTATAACCGGGGTGAATCTATGTTTGAGATGCGCATTCGCCATGGCGACCATGTTGTTCATCTCTTCCTGATTGATCGCCGGTTTGCCCTTTCCCGGCGCTCCGGGTTTCCCCATGGGCGCTTTTCCGGGTTTAGCCGTCTGCGCCGACGCCGAAAAAACGATCAGTCCGGCCGCGGCGATCGTCACCATCACCACCAACATTCCTTTCGCGATCCTCTTCATCTCTTTTCGCTCCTTTCGCGTCACAGGCTGTATGCCAGACCGCCTATTGATTTGTCATCCGTGTCGCTGAACCTTATCGAAAATCTCGGGAACCTCCGGCTCGCGATTTTCAGCACCACCGAGTTCGCCCCGGATTTCAACGCCACTTTCGATTGCCTCTCTCCGGATTCTTCTTTCAGGTCCGCCTTCTCGCCGTTTACCCACGCTTCAACTTTATCTTTCTTGTCTTTTACATACACTTTAAGCACTGCATCGCAGGCT
>JAKLIR010000392.1 GCA_022709505.1 bacterium
CATCCTCGAACCGGATATCACCGAAATCGAGAAGGACGCGATATACGAGGCCCGCTTTACCAGCGCGGACGACCTATATCTGTGCAAACAGCTGTTTCTTTACGGAAAAGACGTTGAGATCCTGGAACCCAAGGAGCTGCGGGACACCATGGTCCACATGCTTAAAAATTCCCTGGAAGTCTACGGGGGATAGCACCCGCGCGAAAACCGCATTTCAGCACGCCCACGACATGCAGTTCAACACGCCTCCGAGGCGCGCCACATCCGATACTCCGCACCCAGCGACCGGTATGACTTCCAGGCCGGGACAGGCCGCCCTGACCGCATCGACGGCGGCGTCATCGTATCGGGTGCCGTACTGCGGCATTAACATCCTGCCGCCGATCCTCAGGAAGTTCAGATAATTGTTGACGGCAGACGGAATACTCTCGGTTTCGGAGAGATCAAACGGCCCGTTGGGGATACGGACGATTCGAACATCCTCGCCGAGAGCTACGCCAAGCTCCAGAGCGCGCTCATTGCACCAGCGGTTTTCTTCCGCGCATTCCGGGGGATAGGAAGCGATTGCGAGCGTGTGTTCATCGAGAAAACGAAAAGTACCGTCAACATGTCCGGTCGGGTCGCCATGCTCCTCGACCACCAGAAGTAAACGATCGATGCCGAGCATATTCTCGAAAAGTCGCCGGATCTCATTCTCGAACAGATTCCGATTGTCAGTTAAAATCCTCCTGCTGACAATCGCGGTTCCCGCGCCGTTATGGGTCAGATTGCCGATATCCCACACGAGAGGCAATTCAGCTATCGGCAGCCCCAGGATAGATGCGAGCTCGCGGCCGGCCCGGTCGTTCCGTTCGGCATAGACGAGCTCTCTCCTCTTGAAATATCGCGGCCTGTATTTCGCCTTTACCAGGACACACGATCCATCATTCTTTTTCACCGGAACCGGCGCCCAGTCCCGAATCCAGATATCCGTGACAGTCGGAAGATCATGAAAGTGCAGTGTACCTGCAGGGCGTTTCTCCGCAAGGGTATTCTCGGCATTCTGCCTGAACGCCGACCCGGCGATAACTATGTGCAGGTCGATATCGTCGGGAATCCGCGAAGCTATCTGTGCGCAGGCTCCGACAAGATGTTTCCGCCCGTGGAGGCCTTCAGGCCATACGAGGAAGAGGGAGCTTGTGCCCCAGTCGGGGATTGGAACCTGCATGGAAATATGTGTGCGCATGGAACGATCACTTTAACTTTAAAGTTCTGTAATTTTTTGAGTTAAGTATTCTCGGACCGGATTGGCAAAATATTTTATGAAATCGTCTTCCGAGATCAAATCACTTTTCGCGTTATTGCACAGTATACATGCAAGCACACAATTGGATTCACAGTAACCGCCGTCTGAATCACGACGCTCAATTTGAAGTGTACCATTTTTCCATGCTTCTTTTTGCGGTTTGAATATTTTACGTTCGGGATCAAAGAGTTTCCGCAAGTCATCCTGCGATGTTCCACAGTAATGACACTTCTGAGGTTGTTCTCTGTACCAGTTATAAAACTTTTCGAATCCACCAAATCCTTCAGCCCTTTCTTTGCTACATATATTATATATTTCCTGGATTTCTGCAATCTGGTCCTTCAATTGAGTAAAGTATACATTCACTTCATCCACTGGGCATCCAATTTTACTACTCAGATAACCACTTATTGTTTTAAATTTCTTTTTAAGCTCATCAATTGATTCACCCTTTTCCTTTCCATGTATCGATTCCCAGGAATTCAAACGCTGGATACAGTAAAGCTTAATAAATTCTTCTTTGTAGCTCACAAGCGCCTCACGAATTTTAAATAATTATTTACAAACAACCCCGGGATCACCTGGAAATTCATTATCCAGGGATCTCGGTCAATTTTTTTACCAGCATCAATGATTTCCAAACTTTCTATAATCACCGTGTTTTCGATTCTTTCCATTTTCAATACTCAGCACAGTCAGATGAATCATAGCGTTATCGCACCCGAGCTCGAAGCCCGTAAACTCATCATTATCATATCTTTTTTCATTTCCCGCGCCAACACCCGGATGTTCTGAGAACGGCGCCTTCCCCACAGTATCAAACAATAATACGGTTTTGGAAATCGCCTCGGCCTCGGTTAATTCATGTATTGAATCTTTGAGTTGTGAAACTTCAATGGCGGAACTTTTTAAAATTTTAGAAAAATATTCCCGATAGATATTCGTTCTGTTAAATACATCGAGATTTATAAGTTCTTTATCGGAAAAGACGGCTACACCATTCGCGTTCTCATCCGGTGTAAAATCCTTGATGTAGGATTCGAAATTCCCGCCTTCCCTGTCGTAGAGTTCGTTCAAATTCATTGTCGGTGAATTGACGCTAAAAGCGGCCTGATATTTTCCGACTTCATCCCAGACCTGCATTTGATCGGCCGCATAGGTGTTGTTGCTTCTGAGATTAGCTTTAACGGCTTCGGATTTTAACGCACGGATTTTCTGTGGTGAAATATTATCGGTGAAAATAAAACTATCTGAAATTTTACTCCATCTTCCCTGTTCCACACAACTGACCGGAAGGGTGGATTTGGAATTGGGAGCCAAAAGAACGGAAGTATTCAGAACTCTATTCTGTTTTGCGCCCATAAGAATATCGCCATCCATAAAAAAGACATATTTATCGGACAGATTGAACACAAAAAGATCATTCACCCTTCCCGCTTCGCTTACTTCGTTAACGCGAACGAGCTCGTTTTTGATGGCCGTTGCTCCCGATATATAATCAAATGAATTATGTCGCGCGGTAAGCAACTGAACGACAGACATCCTTTTCGACTTTTGAAAAGAAACAACCTGAACCTCCATTTTCAACCTCCTGAACTTACACTATAATCACCGGCTTTCCCGCTCTTTTCGCGTAGCGGATCGTGGCGAGCGTCCCCGAGCGGGGATTTTCTTTTTTCGCCGGCGCCGCGACCAGAACGTCGCACGCGTCCACAATATCGTGGTTCCGGGCGATATAGTCCCTCGACGGAAGGACCCGGTGCCCGTCGCAGAAGGCCCGGAATTTTTCGTCCTTCGGCGGGTGGACGACGATCGTGACATTGAGAAATTGCGCCTTCACCAGATCGTGGGCCGAGGAATCGCTTCCCACGCAGTCACCGTGATGGAACTCGGTGACCCGGTGCGACGAGAGGTATTCGGCCAGGGCTTCCTTCTGGTCGAAGGAGAGCACCGCCCTGCGGGTGCCGGTAAATCCGATTTTCATTGTGTACCCCGGTGTGGATGCAATGTATATGTTCAATATAGGGCCAGCGGATGAGGAAAGGTAGCCCTTCAGGGTTTACCTTGGGCGTGGGTGAGGAAGAAAGGATTGTTGAGTATAGTGAGGCACCGAGGTGGTGCCTCACATGCCTCAGGAGTACCCTTACAGTATCTTTATTAATCCGGCTTTATCTTCGTCTTTCAGAATATCTTCGGAACACGTTCGAAGTTCTCCGGCTTATTCTTAAATGGAATATTGAGCTCCTTGAGCGCTCCATATATATCAGCGACAAGCACTGCTTTATCGGCAATCGCGATGGTGAACGTCGCGATAACCTGGCGCGCCGTCCTTTTGACTATCTTGATACGCTTTGAACCGCTCTCGGTAAAAATCAGG
>JAKLIR010000393.1 GCA_022709505.1 bacterium
ATTGCCTTGTGGAACTTCACGAGATCGTCGGACTCGAAACCGAGCCTCTCAAGCCCGATCAACACGCTGCTTTTGTCAAGAATACGCATGGTGACTTTTTCGCCCCATACAGTCGGAAGCGTGGCCACGCGCAAATCTATCTCGCGCCCCTCGACTTTTAGCGGAATACGGCCGTCCTGAGGTATTCTGCGCTCGGCTATGTCGAGTTTCGCGAGTATTTTGTATCTCGAAACGAGAGCCGCGTGAAGTTTTCGAGGAAACTTCATCGTTTCGATGAGAACACCGTCTATTCTGAATCTTATCCGGACCGATAATTTCGAAGGTTCGACATGTATGTCGCTGGCGCCGTCCTTCACCGCCTGCATTATGATCGAATTGCTGAGTTTCACGACCGGCGCTTCTTCCGCGGCCGCCTGCAACTTCGTGGTTGACAGGGATTCTTCGTCCCCCATCACCGCTTTCATTTCCTCGTCTTCGGTGACCATCGTATCGAGAATCTGGTCCGCGGAGTCGAGTTGCGTATAAATTTCGTTGATCTTCGACAATATAAGATTCTCAGATGAAAGCATCGGGATTACTTCATCGCTCGTGAGCATCTTTATGTCGTCAACAGCGAATATGTTCAAGGGATTCGCCATCGCGAGGTTCAGCTTGTTTCCGTCTTTACTGACTACAAGCACCTTGTATTTTTCCGCTATGTGGCGAGGGATTATTTTAATCAGTTTCGCGTCGAGTTCTATTTCGTCGAGATCGACGAAAGGATGTCCTATCTCCTCGGCGTCTATCTTCAGGATCTCTTTTTCGCCTACATATCCCTTGCTGATGAGGAAGGCGTCGAGTGACGCCTCTTCTCCGGCGACGGCTTTCATGCCCTCATCGAGTTGGGCTGGCGTGACGAGCTGCTTTTTAAGAAGCAGCCTTCCCAATTTTTTCGCCGGAGTAAACATATATGTTCAGCCTTCCGTTCCAGCGTCCCACATAACGTCCATTCGTGGGGTTCGCCCCGTCCAAATTCTGAAAGCTTCCATAGCCTGAAACACAAGCATCCCGAACCCGTTCAGCGTTCTGGCGCCGCGAGCCGCGCCTGCCGCGAGAAATTCGGAGAGCGGCGGTTTATAGATAAGGTCCACGAGAGTGTGGCCGCCGTTCAACATTTCAGTGTCCAATGGCGCGCCGTCTCCGGGCCTGAGCCCGACCGACGTGGCGTTTACAATTATTGCACAATCGCGCAAGATGTTGTAGCCGTCTTGTGATGAAAAAGAAACTGCCTTCGTGCGCCCTCCCCTCGCAGCGCTTTCGGCCGCGAGAGATTCCGCTTTTTCATGCGTGCGGTTCACCACCGCTATCTCGCCGGCGCCGCCGAGTTCGAGCGCTCTGACAACGCTCCGCGCCGCGCCGCCCGCTCCCAACACCACTATCTTTTCCCCCGCGACATTCACTCCAGCATGTTCGAGAGATCGTTTGAAACCTTCCACGTCCGTGTTGTATCCGGTAAGCCGCCCGCCTTTGTTGTCCACAACGTTCACCGATCGAAGCAGGGCGGCCTCACCCACCACTCCGTCGAGATACCGTATTATTTTTTCCTTGTGCGGCACGGTTACATTCAGGCCTCTGATATTGAGCGCCCGCATTCCGGAGATCGCTTCACCGAGCGACTCGGGGGCGACGTCGAACGCCGCATAGCTCGCGTTCATCCCCTCCGCTCCGAACGCCGCGTTATGCAGAGCCGGAGACGATGTGTGCGCGATCGGATGCCCGATCACTCCGTATATTTCCGTGCGGCCGTCGATCATTACGTACCCCTGTTCCGTGCGCCACTCATTATACCATTATTAGGAATTCTTTAAATATCTCATAATCATACTTACTTTAAAAATCAACTGTCCGGAGATAGACTAATTGCTTGAGAAAACAACAAGAGGCGATGCCCATGATATACGACGAACCGCTGTTCAGACCGCCGAGCGAAGCCCGCTCCCTTATAATTCAAGCCACTCTCGGCTGTTCTCACAATGAATGCCTTTTCTGCGGGATGTACAAAATGAAGAAATTCAGGCCCCGTCCATTCGAGGATTTCAAGGCGGACGCTCTTGAATGCGCGCAAAAACTTCCCGGGGCGACTAAAATATTCTTGGCGGACGGCGACGCACTCGTGCTAAGCACCCGGCGCCTGATCGAGATATTGAATCTTCTCTATTCAAACTTTCCCAATCTCGAAAGAGTCACATCTTACGCAAATCCATCGAACCTATTGAACAAAACAGATTCCGAACTCAGGGAGTTGAGGGCGGCCGGACTCGACATTCTTTATTTCGGCGTGGAGAGCGGTAACGACTATCTATTAAAAAAGATAAGCAAGGGAGCGACGCGCGGAGAGATACTCGAAGCAGGGAAAAAAGCTCTCAACGCCGGATTCCCGCTATCGGTGACAGTCCTGCTCGGACTCGGCGGAGTTAAAATGTCCCGCGAGCACGCTATCGATACCGCTTCTCTTTGCTCGGAAATGAATCCGACCTACCTCAGCGCGTTGACGCTCATGCTCGGTCCGTTCGAAGGCTATTTTAAAAAGGCCATGGGAGAAGGTTTTGAATTCCTCGACAAAGTGCAAACTCTGAGAGAACTACGTATGCTCGTGGAGAACCTTGAGACCGATGACTGCGTTTTCAGAACCAACCACGCATCGAACTATCTTCCTCTGAAAGGCGTTCTCAAGCATGACCGGGACAGGCTGACCGAGATGATAGACACGGCGCTGAAGAATCCGGAAGTTTACCTCAGACCCGAGTTTCTGAGAGCTCTATGAAAATCACCCCGAAAACTCGGGCGCGATTCTTTATTTAATCTCAACAAGTTTATATTCGCGCGAGCCGAGGCCGATCGCCTGCGCGTGATTGAGCTGATGCGCCCAATCCACTTCCGAGATTACCTTGAATTTATCTTTTTCACCCGCGCGCTCCCCGAGTTTCGAGGCCGATATGCCGGGCGCATTGTTCACGAGGTCCACCGACGCCTGATCGAGAGCCACGGGGTCCTTTGAAGCAGTTATTCCAATGTCCGGCACGATCGGGATGTCGCTGAAGTTGAAGCAGTCGCAATCCGGAGAGACGCGGAGTATCACATTGATGAAGAGGCTTTTGTCTGACTTCCCGGAGACTGCCGCGAGCGCGTACTCTGCCATTTTTTCCTGCATCAGCTTCAAGTCGGTTTTCCAGTTCACTCCGATCGCCGCGAAGCGACAGGCCACCGTGCATTCCGCGCATCCGATACACACCCCTGAACTGATCACCGCTCTTTTCGCATCGTTCAAGGATATCGCATTCACCGGGCATTTGCGGATGCACGTTCCGCATCCCGTACATTTTTTCTGATTCACTTTTGGCTTAACGTCGGAATGCTGGTTCTGTTTCCCGCTCGGCGCCGCGCATCCCATCCCTATATTTTTCAGAGTGCCGCCGAATCCGCTGGCTTCGTGCCCCTTGAAATGAGCGAAGGAAATCAGGGCCTGCGCATGGTTGATCGCGGATGCGATCTTGCAGCTTTTATAATGTTTACCTTTTATAGGCACGTTCACATAATCGTCTCCGGCGAGCCCGTCGGCGACCAAAACCGGCGCTCCCACGATCCCCGGCGAAAATCCGTTTCCATACGCGGTC
>JAKLIR010000394.1 GCA_022709505.1 bacterium
TTGCCGTTGACTATCTGAAGAGCGCCCTCCGCGCAAGCACTTACACACAGCCCGCAACCGGTGCACTTGTCATCGTCTATTTTTATGATTTTTCTTTTCGCCATCCCGCACCTCCGCGACTTCCGCGTCGTTCACACATTTCATCCGCCTGCGCCGAATGTCTCGTCATGGAAATCAGTTTATTTCTTGACAAAAGGAGACAGCTCTCTGAGCCTCTTGATTATCGGCGGCAGTTTCTCCGCGACGTAATCCATCTCGGGCTCCTCGTTATACCTCGAAAGGCTGAAGCGTATCGAACCGTGAGCCGCGGTGAACGGCACCCCCATCGCCCGCATCACGTGCGACGGTTCGAGGGATCCGGACGTACACGCCGAGCCCGAGGAAGCCGCTATCCCCTCCCTGTTAAGCATCAAAAGAATAGCTTCGCCCTCCACAAACTCGAAACTTATATTAGTCGTATTGGGAAGTCTGTGTTCGGGATGACCGTTCAGCATTGCATCCGGACACTTCTCAAGCAGCGCTTTTTCAAGCTTGTCTCGAAGCGATTTTATTCTCGTGTTCTCTTCCGCCATGCCGGCTATAGCGAGTTCCGCCGCGCGGCCCAGACCGACGATGTACGGAACGTTCTCAGTCCCCGCCCGGCGACCGCTTTCTTGATGCCCGCCGAGCATGAATGGCGTCATCGGCGTCCCGCGCCTCACGTAGAGTACCCCGATCCCCTTGGGAGCGTGCAGCTTATGCCCGGAAATCGAAAGCAGATCGGCCGGAGTGTCTTTCATGTCGATCTTGAGTTTGCCCGCCGCCTGCACGGCGTCCGTATGAAAAACGACGCCTTTTCCCCGCGCTATCTCAGCCATCTCGTGAATCGGGAAAATCACTCCCGTTTCATTGTTCGCCCACATGATGGACACCAGTCCCGTGTCCTCCCTGAACGCCGCTTCGTATTCCGACATATCAATCATGCCCTGCCGGTCCACCGGCAATTCGGTAAGCGAATAGCCTCTCTTCTCAAGATATCTCACAGTGCTGAGAACGGCCGGATGCTCCACCCTCGATGTAATGATGTGTTTTTTCCCGGAGGAAGCTTCGAGCGCTCCTCGTATCGCCGTGTTGTCGCTCTCTGTTCCGCAACTCGTGAAAACGATCTCCTGCGGGTCCGCACCGATCAACTCGGCTACCTTGGCGCGCGCGGCCTCGATCTCCTTCTTCACCCTGCCGCCCACGGAATGCATGCTCGACGGGTTTCCGTACTCGTCCTTGAAATACGGCAGCATGGCCTCGAGCACTTCGGGCGCAACCCGCGTCGTCGCGTTGTTATCGAGGTAAACATTCATCAGCGTTTCTCCTCCTCGACGAATATGTCATCCGAGACAAACTCCTTCAGTTTCGCCTCGACGACCTCTCTGAGCGTCGCGCCCGCGGCCGCGCAATTCGAGCACATGCCCCTGAGCGCCACCACCACTTTCGAACCTTCTACATCTATGAGTTCGATGTCGCCGCCGTCACGTTTCAACTGCGGTTTTATCTCCCTTTCCAACGTTTCTTCCACAAGCTTTATCCTCTGGATGGTGGTAAGTTTCGCGGGTCGCGCTTCATTCGTCGCCCCGACCGCCGTTTCCGCCCTCACGCGAGCAATTATTTCCTCGATCGCCGGATGGCATCCTCCGCATCCCCCGCCGGCCTTCGTGTAATGCGTCACCTGCTCCACGGTGGTCAGTTTGTTCTCTCTCACCGCTCGCTCGATCTCCTTCTCCGTCACTCCGAAACACGTGCATATCACTTTCCCCTCGATCTTCTTCGCCTGCACTGTCTTGCCAGTCCGATAGTTCTCTATCGCGGCGTCCAGCGCTTCACGCCCCATCACGGAGCAATGCATCTTCTGCTCGGGAAGCCCCCCGAGAAAGGCCGCTATGTCCTGATTCGTCACCTTCTCGGCTTCCTCGATCGTCTTGCCCCTTATCATTTCCGTAAGCGCTGATGACGACGCTATCGCGCTCGCACACCCGAACGTCTTGAATTTCGCATCCTTTATCTTTTTATTCTCATCCAACTTAAAATAGAGCGTCAGCGCATCTCCGCAAGCGAGAGACCCCACCTCTCCAACCCCGTCCGCGTCTTCAATCTCTCCCACGTTCCTCGGGTTGTAAAAATGGTCCATGACTTTTTCGGTGTAATCCCACATGTATCATCACCTCTTCTACTGTTCAACAGTTTCATTATCAAAACATCTTCATCTCATTTTTTGTTCCTATAAATGAATGAGATTCATATTGAACCCGCACCCAACCGACAGATTCGGATTGAATATCTTCCAGCAACAATAAATTGTATCACAGGAGCGATATGATATAAAAAAACTTACAAATAAAGTCAAGAATAATTGTTGAAAAAAAGCCGGGCGAAGCGCACGCCTCGCCCGGCTTGTCGCGGCTAAAAATCAGAGACCCAGTTTTTTCCTTTTTGATTCGATATGGTTCAGAATGCCGTCAACAGCTTTAACGGCGTCCGTTTCAACGCTCATTACGCCGCCGGTGACGTTCCGGCAGCCATCGGTGAGAAGGTTCACGAGACCGGGAGCGCCGGTGACGAAGGGAACTGGATTCACATAAGTATAAAGGCCGAGAGCGAGAGCGAAGATAGCGTCGATCGTGGCTTTTTGTTCCATATATTCCGGCGCGCAAGCGGCGATCGGAAGGTCCGGAAGCGGAACGCCGCCGAGAGCACCCGAGACGGCGTTCAGCAGATCGGCGAGCCGGCCGGTGTCCGTGCACGTCCCATAGCTGAGAACCGGCGGAATTCCGAGTGCGCCGCAGATTTTTTTCAATCCGGGGCCGGCGAATTCGGAAGCGCCGGGAGCGCAAAGTCCGGCCACCTGCATCGCAGCATTGCCGCAGCCCATCGAGAGAATCAGCACATCCCTCTTTATAAGTTCTTTTGCGATCTTAATACTATGCTGATCTTGCCCGCAGTCTCTCAGAGAAGTGCATGAAACGAGCCCGACTATTCCGCGGATCGATCCGTCCTTGATAGCTCCGAGAAGCGGATCGAGAGTACCGCCGAGCGCTGCGAGAATACTCTCAGTGGAGAAACCGACCATGACGTCCCTCATCGGCAATCCGGTAACCGGAGTAACACTCGCGCGCCGCTCCTTATAATTGTCGACAGCCATGCCGAGAAGCCGCGCCGCCTGCGCCTCAGCTTCTTCCGGAACATAGTTTATTCTGTCCGTTATCCCCTCGAACGCCACGAGATCGCTCACCGGAATGAGCTTGAATTTATATTTTTCAGCGTAATCCACATCGACCGGCATCGAACAGTTCATGTCCGCCGCGAACAGATCTACGCAACCGCTCGCGAGAACCGCTTCCTGCATGATCCAGTTGCCCGTAAAGCCGTAGAAAACATCGTCGGCCTCCCAGCGCTGAATCATTTCCTGTCCCGTTTCGATGTTGGCTATGATACGGAGCCCCTTCGCGCCGACCGCCTTCGCTTTCGCCTGCCATTCCGGCTTGCGGGCAAGCTGCACCATGGCGAAACCGAGGAACGGCTCATGCCCGTTCGGACACGCATTCACATAATCCGGATCGAGCACTCCGAGGTCCACCCTCATCGAGTGAGGGCTCGGCACGCCGTAAAGAACGTCCTGACAGTAT
>JAKLIR010000395.1 GCA_022709505.1 bacterium
AACTTTGACACTCATGCACCGGACCCCCGCAGTCTCTATTTTTCATCCGGATTCGTCAAAAGCGCGCCGAATTCGAATGACCGATTAGGGTTTATTATCGATCACAACCACCACGTTCATGCCCGGCTTCAGTTCCGACAGATCGCCTGACAGCCGGATTTTCACAGGTATCCTCTGCGTCACTTTTATGAATTGCCCCGACGGGTTGCTTTGCGGGATGAGAGAAAACCTTGCGTTCGTGGCCGCTCCTATTGATTTTACCTTGCCTTTGAATTTTTTGCCTCCGAGCGCGTCAACGGAGACTTCCGCCGTGGATCCAGCCTCGATTTTGTCGAGGTTGGTCTCCTCTATGTTCGCGGTTATCCATTTCCCGCTCGAATCGATTACAAAAAACACCGGTTTCCCCGCTTGCACGAATTCGAACATCTGAGAGGCTTTTTTGGCGACTATCCCGTCCACGGGGCTTCTCACTTCGGTCTCGTTCAGAGCCACGCGAGCCTGTTTCAGAACTGCGGTGAGTTCTTTCACTTTCGACCTCAGGCCGATGACGGTCAGTCTCGCCGAACGGATATCGTCCTTCCCCGCTCTCGACAGTTCGAGATTGAGCGATGCTTTATTGAGGTTCTGTTTGGCGATCTGGACTTGAGAGTTGTCGATTCCGCCTGCTCTGATGTTGCTCTGCGCGACGTCCACCTGTTTCTGCGCGTCGGTTTTTTCCATCTCCACCTGCGCCAGTCTGTCCGCCGCGGCGTCGGCCGCGGTCTGAGCCTGATCCAACTGCGATTTCGAGACCACCCCGTTGCTGTAAAGCGATTTCACCCGGTCGAGATCGGTCGCGGCCTGTCGCGCCATCGTGTTCAGTTCGTTTCGTTTCTGCTCGACCCGCTTGAGATTGATAGCGGCTCTTTGCAGGTCCATCTCCAGCTTGGTGCCGTTCACGGATTGTTGCGTCGAGGATATGTTAAAGCCGTCCTCGGCCTGATTCACTCCCGATTCGGATTGCTTCAGGTTGATCTTCGTCCGGGCGGTGACGAGGTCGAGGTTCGCCTCCGCTTTTTCCATCTCCCTCTTCGCGGAATCCAGAGAAGCGGAAGCGCGTTCGTATGCGAGCCGGTAGTCGGTGGGGTCTATCCCCGCGAGCAGTTGCCCTTTTTTCACGCTGTTTCCCTCGGACACGAGGATGCGGACGATCTTTCCGGAAATTTTGGAACTTATGGGGAGAACATCCGCGTCAACCTGAGCGTCGTCGCTCGTGGTGTGCGAGAGCCTGAAGGCCAACCAGCGCCCGCCGACGATGAGTCCTATTATTCCCAGCACGATCAGCGAGATCGTCATTACTTTCTTCCGGCCGCCGTTCGCGCCGTTTCCGTTTTTCGCGGGTTCCTTAAACTCTTTGCCCGCTCCCGGCTGAAACGTCTCTTCCATTATCAATTTTCTCCTCGTGAAACACCTATCAAAGCGTAAAGCTTTTTTGCCGGAGTGAAAACCCTTGCCGTAAAAAAACATCGCCGAAACGGATTCGCCGAAAGTGGTGATGCGAGGCCGCTCCAGCGGCCTGTATTTGTGTTACGTTTGAAATGCAGGGCCGGGTCTCCGCACCCGGCCGTTGGTTGCGCAGCGGTGTCGCTCACGCCTTTTCATCAGCGTATCTTTTTAGTTCTCGCTCGATGCGTCTTGTATCTCATCCCTTTTTCCGATTTCACCCCATATTGGTGAAAAATATGTGCTAAATGTGAAAAAGCAATTCCGGCTTCGCACCGGAATTGCGCGCGTGAAAAGTTTTGAAAAGGATTCCCAAGGAGAAACTTTTTCAAAAGTTTCTCCTTGGGCCGCCGGAGGCGATGCGGGCCGCGGCCCGCGCTCGGTCACATACGTGTCGAGTATGCTCCTTAGCGCTCGCTTTCCGCGCCGGGAGCTTCGATCCTGAGAACTCCGGGAAAGACAGCGCACACTAAAAGGAGAGTGGCGATGCACGCCGCGCCTCCGATGGCGACCGTGTGCGGAGCGCCGATATAGTGCGCCGCCGTGCCGAATATGAAACTTCCGAACGGCATCATTCCGAGAAAAACGAATATGTATATTCCCATTATTCTGCCCCGGAGCCGCGCCGGGGTGGTCATCTGAAGAGAACTGTTGGTAAGCGCTATGGACGCGGTGATCGCCGCACCGCCGAACGCGATCAGAAGCATCGACAGATAGAACGACCTGCTGAACGAGAACAATATTATCGAGATGGAAAAAATCACGCCCATGGCGACGATCGTGCGCCCGGGGCGCTTCATCTTTTTCGCCACTGCGATCCAGAACGCGGCAAGAAACGCCCCGGCCCCGGCGCCGGCGAACAGGATCCCCATCCCCCGCGACCCGCAGTGAAGCACGTCTTTCGCGAAAACCGGAAGCAGGATCATCGGCGGCAGTCCGAGCAGGCTTGTAACTATCAGCACGCCGAGGAGCCCCGAAATGCGGCGCTCGCTCTTGACATATTTGAAACCTTCGATGAGTTCCTTCAGCGGCGTTGTTTCGCTTTTTTCCCGCGCCGGTCTGAAGAGTTCGGACTCTCTCATCATGGCGATTCCGGCGATCACCGCTATGAAAGACACCGCGTTGATGTAGAAGCAACCGGCTTCTCCCACCACGGGAATCATGAAACCGGCGGCCGCCGGTCCGATGATCCGCGCGCCGTTGAAGACGGCCGAGTTCAGCGCGACCGCGCCGAGCACGTTCCGCGGCGGCACCATCTCCGACACGAAGCTCTGGCGGATCGGGGAATCGAACGACTGGATCAAACCTTGTACGGCGGCGAGAACGAGCAGCGTCCAGATCGTCGCCACACCGGTTGACACCAGCACGGCGAGCACCAACGCCTGCACGAGGAACGCGCACTGGGTTGCGAGCAGTAGGCGCCTTTTGTTCATCCGGTCCGCGAAAATGCCCGCGAAGAGAGAAAATAGCAATATCGGAAGGGTCGCCATTGTGTTCAGCAAACCGAGGTAGAAGGCGGAGTTCGTGAGTTTGAGCGAAAGCCAGCCGAGCGCGACCGTCTGCGCATGAGTCCCGACGAGAGAGATTATCTGCCCGCCCCAGAAAAGTCGAAAATTCCGGTGCCGCAGAGCAGGGAAAACCCCCTTGGAATCGTCGCCGGGGTTGCCGTTCTCAGATGGCGCTATGCTCTGTTTCGAGTCGTTTTCGAATGATTCCATACCTATATAAGGCGTTCATCGCCGAAGCAGCCCTTTCCGGGGACGGAAGGAACGGAACCCCGATGTCCTGAAGGTTCTTAATGGCGTGATCTTCCTTCCTATTGAACAGCGTCGTACCGATGATGGGTTTCCCGGTTTCTTGAGCGAAGCCCGCGAATTTCTCCGACGATGCATCGGAGTATTTTCTCATGTCTTCGAGAGAGAGAGAGGCAGCTTGATGCCGGTCTCCTCGGAATACATCGAGAATATCGCGGGATCGAATAAGCCGTACAATAGGAGCCCGTGGATGTCGTCGCTCGAAAAAACGATTTTCGGCAGTTTTTCGAGGAAGAGCGAAGGGGAATCGATCGCGAAAGTGACGTCGATGGGATTTTTCACCGAAGCCGTGTGCGGCAACAGGGACTTGAGCTGTTGCTGGATTTGATCATCGAAGACGGGGACTTGCAT
>JAKLIR010000396.1 GCA_022709505.1 bacterium
AATCAGGGAGATGTCCGTGTTGCTTTTCATAACGATCGACGCCGAGACGGGGTCTTTCCAGAAGTTGAACTCAGCACGAAAAAAAGGAGGAATGTTTCCTCGCACATTCACCGCTCCGCCCATTATCACTATCGAATGTGCTTTTGAAAGCGTTCCCGGATATATTTTTTCAACCGTCGCCAAGTTTGTCAGCGGGCCGATGCAAAGCAGAGTCAGGTCGCCGTTTTGAGAGTGGAGAGAATCATGTATGAATTCAACGGCGTCCGATGATGCCGGTGCGGCGATATTCAACGGTCTTTTCGAGCCTTTATATATCGGTGTTTTCACATCGCCCGTAATTTTCATCAGGCGCTTGCAGGCAAGGTACGCGCTGTCATGATCAACATTGCCGTGGGTGATTGTTATGCCCGCGATTTCGAGCAGGGGTGATTTCAAGGCAAGTACGATCGCAATTCCGTCGTCAACATCTCTGAAAGGGATACCGATTGCGGGGTCGGTGTCGATAATGACTCGTCGCATCAGATCGTCTTGTCTATCGTAGGCATGACTTGTTCGAGCCGCGTTTTAATCTGGCCGGCGAAGTCGTCTATCACATCGGCGCCGCTCTTGACCATTTGCTTCAAAGTGTCGAAATAGGTGTCGAGAAAAGACTTATCGAACGGAAAAAGGGGATGTTCGCCGATCAGTTTCACGCCTGAATCAGCGAGCACCGGATCAGCGGTCAGTTTAGTGATGACATCCGAAAGCGCCGTTTGAATCTCTTCAACGTCGGCGGTTTTTTGATCCGAAGTATTTTGAGCCGGCGCTGTTTCCTTGTTTGCCGCGTCGGCGGCGGGCTCGGCCGAAGCTCCCGAAACGATTCTCGATACTATCTGTTCCACCATCCCGGCGATAGTGTCGGCGTACACGCTCAGGTTTGACGCTTCCGTGTTTGTTGTATCGACTGTTTGTTTTTCGACGGTTTTCTTTTGGGTCGCGATTTCATTTGCTTGTATCGCAGCACCCTTAGATAAATCATTATTTAATGAAATATCCATAATATACACCTTCTTTCGGTTCCGGCCCCCATGCCGGATTTACATCTACTCCATTCGATTTATCGGCGGATTTAACAGAAACTTTAGAAAAATATAATAAATATTTTAAACATCCGAATTGAATAAGATTCTGAGATACTCTTTTTTCTTCGAATCAGGATCAGTCGTACTCGGGCGGGGTAAAAAAGCCCATTTTTTCGAATCTTTCTCTTTCCTTCTTGAATTTTTTTCTGTCGAATTTATCCGGTGTTTTTTTTGAAGTCTGTTTTTTATCGGGAGTTGCCGCGGATGGAAAAATTGCTCCCAACTTTTTCATTCGGGCGAGCCTTTCCTCGTGTTCCCGCCGGGTCAGGCCGTATTCCATTTCATATAAGTCGTCGAGGCGGTCTTTCAGCCATTTCCCGGAAGCGAGCGCTTCGGCTCGAGCTTTGATCTGTTTCCTGTTCGCAAGTCCCGCCGGCCATCGTTCCGGGATCGCGTCGATTCCATTCAAAGCTCCCGAAAGAGCGCCCGTAATCGCGGCCGTGCCGTCCGCGTCTCCGCCCTCATTGACGGCGGTTGTCACCGCGTTTTCAAAATCGGCGCCGTTTTTAATCGCGAGATAAATGGAAAAAATCACCGACGCCGGAGCGAAGCTCATTGTAGGTCTTGTTACAGGGGAATCCGAGTATGAGCCTGCTTTTTCCGAGATGTGGGCTGTGACTTCCTCGAAATCCTGATCGAAAACAGTGTAAAGAGACTTCAAGCAATCGCTGAAGATGTGGATGTTATCAATTTTCTCATCGTGGGAATTCAGATATTCTTTTTTGAGTTCAGACTCACATCTGACGCAAAAATCCGCAGCGGCAAGGATCGATTCTTTAATATCGGCATGAGGCTCGTCCATGTCCATGAAACGCGAAGTGAGAAAGGCGACGGCCGCCGCCGCCGAGACGGATACCGGATTTCGAGAAGTCAGGATCGACGCTTCGATGGATGCCTTCATCAGCTTATTCTCGTCGTGGGGATAATAGAGTCCGAGCGGATATGAGCGAACTGCGGCGGTATTCCCGTCGCATTCGGTCAGGGCTTCGCTCGCCTTCATTTTTTGTTTCAGGTTGGTCACCGCCGTCTCGAACCGCCTGTCCGCACCTCTGTAAACGCCGAACCGGAATTCCGCACCCTTGGACAGTAAGACCAATTTTTCCGCGAATACTTCGGGATTGAATCCTTTTGAAATCACGATTGTATCTATCAGTGCGAGTGATTGTTGTACATCCACGGTGTACAATCCCGGTTTTCGCCATTTGTAAATTTTTTCTTTTCCGAGGTATTTCTCCGGATCGACGTAGTCGGTAACTTTTTTGTACGCGTTTTTAACGGAGCCCTTTTTCGCTCCCGTGAGCGTGGCTCCGAGAGCGTTTCCCACCGCGTGGCCGAGAACGGCGCCGAGAATCGCAGCCTGTCTGTCTTTACCCATAAAAGCCTCTGTTTCCATTTCACAAAAGATAAAACCAAAATTCCCTTGAATATTGTAACAAAAAAACAGGTCGTGTTTACATAGAGGTCGACACGCGGCGAAAAAAAATTCTATAATAAGCATTTATAACGAATCGATTGAGAATTTGACCGGCAAGCGGGGTTGGAAGCATGAGAGAGGGACGAATCATTTCACTTATATCACAGAGCGGTGAACGAGATGTCTGAAAAAGTGATCGAACGATATGAAGAGTTGCAGTGTCTCGCGGCGGACGACCTGAAAGGGCGCGACGAGGAAGGAAAAATCCGGATACAAGTGGGTTCGGCGACATGCGAACATGCAGCCGGCTCACTTGATGTCATGGAGGAATTCCGAAGGAACATAAGGGCTTCGGGCCGGAACGACATAGTGCTGCGAAAGACGGGATGCACGGGAAGATGCAGTTGCGAACCTATTGTTGGGGTAAGCGTTCCCGGAAAGCCGACAGTGAAATATCAGCGGGTTGACAGGGACGCGGCGCACAGGATATTCACTTCGCACATTCAGGACGGAGCGCCTGTGTGGGAGCTTGCTCTGGAAGGCGCCGCATCGAGCGGGGTGACGAAAGAGATCCTATTCTGCGACGGTGTGAAATGCGGGCGCGAACAACGAATGAACCTGAAAGAGGTTCTGGAAGGAGAATTGAAGGAGAGCGGAGTTGCGGAAGGGCATGTGAAGCTGGTGCCGGCGAATTGTTTCGGTCTTTGTTCCCCCGACAAGAGAGGCGAAGCCGCAAGTATTCTCGTGGTGCCGGACAACATTGTTTACAGAGCCCGGACCCGCGAAGATGTGGAGGAAATCGTCAAGTCGCACATAATCGGCGGAAGCGTTGTGGAGCACCTCCGCTCGAACGACGATTCGATCAGCCAGTGGTTTTTCGGGATGTACGGCGATGTCTCCTTCTTCAACAAGCAGAGCAGGATAGCGCTTAGAAACACCGGAGTGATAGACCCCGAGAACATATATGAATACATACGCCTCAAAGGATTCGAAGCTCTCGCGAAAATACTTGAAGAGAACGACCCCGCCCGGGTGATCGAGACGGTTGTTAACTCGAAGCTCAGGGGACGCGGCGGCGGCGGATTCCCGACAGGATTGAAATGGT
>JAKLIR010000397.1 GCA_022709505.1 bacterium
TTCGTGTTTGTTCCGATTGATCGGGATCAGGTTGAACCTGAAAGCCGGCGTGGATATAATCCGGTATGCTGCGAATTCGTCGTTCGGGCTCGCGGTTTCGAATGTGAAAACAAGTTTTCAACGGGAGGAATTGAGATGAAGATAAAAAGCACTGCGCCCATGCGCGTTGACCTCGCGGGAGGAACTCTCGACATATATCCCTTGTATTTATTCACAGAGGGCGGCCTGACGGTCAATGCGGCTGTGACGCAGATGAGCGAGGCGACGGTCGAAACGAGGAGCGACAGCGAGATTCACATCACCGCGGACGATCTCGGCGAGACTGTCAGCGCGCGCGATGCGGACTCGCTCGAAATCGGGAAGGGGCTCGATCTTCTTGTGAGGATCGTGAAGTTTTACAAGCCTTCGGCCGGGCTGAACATCCACACGAGGAACCATGTGCCGAAAGGTTCCGGGCTCGGCGCCTCGTCTTCTCTGTTAATAGCGCTCAGCCATGCGATGAACTATGTGAACAAGAGCGGTTTTTCTGGCGAGGAGATAATTAATTTCGGTGCGAATCTCGAAGCGCAGAGCATAAGGGTGCCGACCGGCAAGCAGGATTATTATTCCGCGACCTATGGGGGGATAAGCTCGATTTGGTTCGAAGTTCAGGGGCCGCGACGCGAGGAAACGGTGCGGTCCGGCGAAATCCTGAAGGAACTCGAGGAAAGACTCGTGGTTTGTTTCGCTGGCGAACCGCGGTTCTCCGGAACGAGCAACTGGAGGATGTTCAGGGCGTATATCGACGGAGATGAGCGGACCGTGAAGAACATTGGGCAGATAAAGAGGACGGCGCTCGCACTGCGGCATAGCCTGATGAAGGGGAACCTCGACGCGTTTGGAGACCTGATCGGCGAGGAATGGGAGAACCGGAAAGGGCTCGCCGAAGGAGTGACGAACGAGGAGATCGACGGGATGATGAAGATAGCATCGGAAGCGGGAGCGGTGGCGAGCAAGATATGCGGCGCGGGCGGAGGCGGCTCGATGATAAGTTTCTGCAAGCCGGGCGCGAAGGCCGCGGTGGAAGCGGCTCTCAAGAGTGCCGGCGTAACCGTGTTCGATTGCTCGATAGCGAGGGAAGGGGTTAAGGTGACCGAAATTTGAAACCGGATGAAAAGCATCTTGCGGAGAAAGGCTTTGTAAGAAGAAGCGAGTTTTTATGGTCGAGGACGCCGCTGGAGGACCTGAACGAAAGGATCGCGGCCGCCGATATTTTTATTTCGGATCTCGACGAATGCATGTTTCCGTCCATCACTCAGGCGGACGCGGCGATGGATGTAATGCGGCAGATGGTTTCTGATCCGTTCGCGGACCCCGGCCGCCCGGCCTTGATCTTGAACATGGCCGCCAACGCCGTGGTTCTCATAGCTTCGAAGAAATATCAGGAAATCACGGGTGACATTCAGAACTCACGGCTGATCAGGCTTTTCGAAAGATTCATAAACGGGGTGCCGCTCGACGTGTTCAGAAAGGCGGCGGATCCTCTGAAGGACACTTACTTCACCGGCGTACCGGAGGCGGTGGGGTGTTTCAGCGGCAGGGGGATCCCGGTAGGCGTGATCAGCCTCGGCCTCGATATAATAATCAGAGAGCTTCTCGAACATATACGGGCAGAACACGGCGTGAAATTCGACTTTTTCGACTGCACGCACGTGCATGGCGATTCGAGGGGACGTTTCAGTGGATACGATCCGGAAAAAACATATACTTCAAACGAGGATAAAAGGAAGTTGATCCGCGCCCGGTGCGAACAGTACGGAGCGAAGAGATGTCTCGTCGTGGGGCACGACCGGGACGATATAAAGATGCTCGACGAAGCACGGAAAACGGGCGGTGTCACGGTCGGCTTCAGGCCGTTGGCTGAAACGTACGAGCATCTCGACGCGGCTGTGTTCGCCGAGGACTGGCGGCCGCTCGCCTCTCTTTTCCGCAATGCTGTTTCAAGGGGTGTCACTGCATAATGGGTTCGAGATGGATCGAAGTAAAAGGGGCGCGGCAGAACAACCTCAAAAACATTTCCTTGAAAATACCGCATGAAGAGTTGACGGTGATCACGGGAGTCAGTGGTTCCGGCAAGTCTTCGCTCGCATTCGACACGATTTTCGCGGAGGGGCAGCGGCGTTTCGTCGAGTCGCAGACCACGTACGCGCGCCAGTTCATGCAGAGACTGGACAAGCCCGACGTCGATTCGATCGAGGGTTTGTGCCCGACCATCGCGGTGAGATCGAGAAATTCCCACAAGAGCTCCCGCTCGACCGTCGGAACGGTCACGGAAATCTACGATTACCTGCGGTTGATTTTTGCGAAGATCGGAGATCTGCATTGCCCGAAGTGCGGGCGTAAAGTTGCGGCGGAATCCTCCGATGAAATGGTCTCCGACATATTGGAATCGTTCGACGGCGAAAAGGCGCTCGTGCTTTCTCCCATAGAAATTTCAGAGAAGGTGACTCCCGCATTATTGAGGGAGCTCGTGCTTTCGCGGGGGTATTCGTATATAGCCGCCGACGCGGAACTGATCGACGCCGGCGACGCTGCTGACGAGCTTCTCGAAAAGGCGATAAGAAAGTTTTCCTTTTCCGGAGATGAAGAAAAGTCACACGGGCGGAGGCTTTTCGTGGTGGTTGACCGGCTGAGCGTCAGCCGCCAGAAAAAGCGGCGCATTGCGGACACCGTCGAAACCGCGGTGAAGGAGGGCGCGGGCGTTTTCGTCGTCAGGTCGGATTCCAAGGAAAAGACTTATACCTCGGAGCCGAGATGCACGGAGTGCGGGATAACAATCCTCAGGCCTACGCCGCAGCACTTGTCGTTCAACAGCGCGATAGGAGCGTGTTCCCGCTGCAAAGGGTTCGGCGACACGTACGAAATCGATCTCGACGCCGTGATTCCCGACAAGACCAAGACGCTTCGCGAAGGGGCGATCGTTTGTTGGAACACGGCGAACATCAAACGCTACGCGCGGGCGATGTTCAAGAGGTCCGAGCAAGAGCTCGGGGTGAGGCCGGACGCGCCTTTCAACGAACTTACGCCTACGGAGATCGACAGGGTGATGAACGGTTACGGGAAACACTTGTACGGACTCCTGCCGTTCTTTGAGAGGATGAAGCAGAAAAGCTATAAAATATCGAACCGGTACTTCCTGATCAGATACAGGAAGCTTCAAAAATGCCCGGAGTGCGGCGGGGCGAAACTGAACGGAGAAGCTTTGAGCGTGCGTCTCGGAGGCAGAAATATCGCGGAGCTCGGCGTCATGCCTATCTCCGAGTTGAACGCGTTTTTTTCGGAGTTAAAACTTTCGAAGCATGACAGGGAAATGGTTCGGATTCCGTTGCGCGAAGTGGAATCCCGCACCGGATATCTCAACGAAATCGGGCTCGGATACCTTACGCTTTGGCGGCTTTCGCGGACGCTTTCCGGAGGCGAAATGCAGAGGATTCACCTTGCGGCTCATCTTGGATCGCGACTAACCGGGACGCTTTACGTGCTTGACGAACCTACCGTCGGCCTTCACCCGCGGGACACCGAACGGCTCGTTAAGGTGATTCGGGACCTCAAGGAACTCGGCAACACCGTGATA
>JAKLIR010000398.1 GCA_022709505.1 bacterium
CGACCGCATAACGTATTCATCGTCCTCACCACGGACTGCGACAAGCGCGCGGAATGCGATTATTGCTTCTACAACACCGAACCCGACAGAAATGTGAAATCGAAGCTCGACACACAGACGGTTGTCAGGATACTCAAGGAACTGCGGCTTCTGAACATAACAAACGTCTTCCTCACCGGAGGCGAGCCTCTTTTGAGGGAAGACCTCGAACAAATAGTCTATGAAGCGGCAAAACTCCGGCTGAACACCGTTCTTCTTTCGAACGGAAGATCGCTCAATCAAGCGCGAGCCACCAGACTCGACCAAGCCGGATTATCCGTGTTCGTGCTTTCACTCGGAGGCCTTTTACTCCGGGACCGGCGAACCATAGCCGTGCTTTCAAATTTCAAACGCTCCGAACTGTCGTTCATATACGTGCTGACCAAAGAGAATTACGAGCAGGCCGCCGAACTGATCGAACCGTCCATCGAACTCGGCGCGGGCTTGATTTTCCAACCGGCGTACATCCCGCCCGGAAACCCCGTCCATTCACGGCTTAGTATGTCCGAGGTCGGCCCTTTCGAATGGTCCAAGCTTCATTCAGACCTCCGTCGCTGGGCGGTCGAACTCGGATACGAAGGCTATCTGAATCTCATGTACGATTTCTACAACGGCCGTACGTTAAGCCCGACATTCTGCGGCATGGGAAAGTTTTCAATTGTGATCGACGCCGACGGTGCTGTATATCCCTGCTTCCACAGGATGGACCTTCCATGCGGAGACGTCCGAAAGGACGGTGTGGCCGAAATCATCGAGCGAGCCGCCTCGGCGCACGCACGGCATCTCGCCTCCGCCGCCTGCTTCGGAGAACACTGCCTCTCCCTGCATACATCATTCAGCAAGTAATACGAATCGTACGTCAAACATAGCGTTATCACCTTAGGGCTATCGCTCTATCTATGACGTCAAAACTGTATAAGAGACCCAAAATCATTCCGGATTCATCAGCGAGCTCGCAGACAAAAAAAAAAGCCCTTCCTTGGGAAGGGCCGGAAAAGATTATAATAAATAAAACACCCTAGGCAATTTAATCCAATGTTCGTCGGCTTCAACTATTCAAGCAACATGCTTTTTCGTCTTCCGCATCGGATCCTCTGATATTAATTATCCTGCGATTCCGAGAAGTTTCATGACTGTCTGCGGTTGAGCGTTAGCCTGTGCTATCATGGCCGTCGCCGACTGTGAGATCACCTGCGCCCTCGCGAATTCAGACACTTCAGCGGCCATATCCGCATCTTGTATGCGGGATCTCGCCGCGTTCATGTTGACATTCGCCGAACTCAGATCGTCGATTATTCTCTGAAGTCCCGCTTCCTGCACACCCACCGCCGACTGGAGGTCGGCGAGGTTGTTGATACAACTCTGGATGTACTGGATGGCGGACTGAGCTCTCGTTCCAGTGTTTCCACTGACGTGAGCGATCAAGAGACTTCGTCCTACCGTCGCACCGGGGGCGCCGATTCCACCGACTGAAAGTACGGGGACTCTGATGCTCATTCGGTTCGACGTGCCGTTGTTCGGACCGATCTGAACTTGTCTGCCGCTCATTGCACCCGAGAACAATGTTTTTGAGTTGAATGTGGTCTGAGATTTCCTTCTTTGGAATTCCGTCTTCAGACTGATGTATTCCTGCTCCATCGACTTTCGCTGTGCGGTCGTGACCGTTACGTCGGAAGCCGCCTTCACCGCGATGTCGCGCATTCTGAGCATGATATCCATCGCACTGTTCATTGCCGCATCAGCAAGTTGCATGATCGAAAGAGCATCTTGTGCATTCTGGATCGCCATCTGCGTGCCGCCGATCTGGGCTGTAAAGCCTTTGGCGAGCGCCACGCCTGACGGGTCGTCCGCTCCGGTGTTGATTCTGAGACCGGATGAAAGTCTCGCCATCGTCTTGCTGAGCTGATACTCGGTTTTTGCAAGGTATGAGCCGGCTAACAGGGCTTGGGTATTGGTATTAATCCTAGTAATTGACATGGTTTATCTCCTCCTTGTGTGTAGCGGTTCTGGAGCCACCAGAAACCAGATGGGGTAATCCTTACCCCAAGAAATATCACGCCCGGCGCATCCGGTTCCGGGTAGCCTTTGCACCTCCAATCCCCCGTATATATTCCTGTGCGCCATGGCCGGGCTTCCCTTTTCGGGAATCGCCCGATTAGTGCTATATAACCGGACTCTTCTCCATAAGAATCCGGGTTGCAACCCGCCCGGACCTTCTATTTTTATATTGCATGGTCCATAGCGGGCAATCGACTGTAGCTGGCTTGTTATTCAGTTTTCAAGTTTCATCGCTTCCGCGGTAGCTCTCGGAGCTTTTCCGCGCAGCTTGCGTCCGGCCACCGCCGGTTTTCTCACACTTTATTTCTTCTCGACCGCTCCCGGGTCCTTGAATATCTGTTTCAGGATATCCATCTGATCCATTCCCGGTCCCGTGGTTGCGGCGAGTATGTTCTCCCTTTGTATTTCTTCGTACACTTCTTTTCTGTGTACGGGTATTGATCGCGGCGCGGTTATCCCGAGTTTCACGGTCTCACCCTGAATAGCGATCACTTTGATCTCGATCTGATCGCCTATCATGATGCTTTCCTCGAGTTTCCTTGATAGGACCAGCACCTTTTCGCCCTCCTGGCTCTCTCTCGATCAATCCATTTCAGGCTTGCTGTTGCTTCTGCTTTTCCAGCAATGCCTGTTCCTTCTTCTTAATTCCTTCAATTATGGATTCACGAACAGACCATTTATCGGTGTCGATGAACGTCTGTTTCATCTTTCTTTCCTTTTGATTTATAATCAGCGGCCCGCGTAGGTTCGCAGTCATCTTCGACATATCTTCTGGAAGCACTACAATCACATAGATCGAAGCGTCTTCACGCCGGTCAAGCCCTATTTCCTTTATTTCAAAAGCTCCGATCGGCGGCGCGTAGTCGTGGAAAAAGTTCTGCGGTTCGACCACCACGAACGTTAAATCAGCTTCTTCAACTGACTGGAGCCATTGGAACGGGGCGATTTTATCTTTTTTGATGAAGAAGAAACTTTTTGTGTTGGGGAAACCCGGAACAGCCTGAGTAAGGTGAAACACCTGATCCTCAGTCAAATCAAACTCGCCGAACCGAGTCGTGACTACCTTCACAGCCATCCTCCTTGACACATCCATGTACGGCCCTTCCCGAACCAAGCCGTTGTTCGGTATGCGGAATCATTCCGCGAGCCGTTCCTTGCCGATCACGTTGCCGATTATTGGAAATGTCCCAGAGGAATAAAAAAGCAACTTCTTGAGTTGAAGTTGCCCGGCGTCTTCTTTAATAGTAGTAGTGTTTTTATATGTTACAACGCTATTCTAATTCGATCAGCTCAAATAGTCAAGTAGGCTCGTCTGAATAATTCTCGAGCCCACCCCGAGCGCCGCTTGATATATGTTCTGCATGTATGCAAGATTGGAAATCGCTTCCGCGAGATCCACGTCTTCTTTCGCCGATTTCAACGATTTAGTATCTATCTCCAACGTTTCAAGACGGTTGGTGGCGAGTTCGAGCCTGTTCACCCTTCCGCCCTGCTCCGACCTT
>JAKLIR010000399.1 GCA_022709505.1 bacterium
CAAAGGGCGCATGTTCACGTAGTGCAACACCGAACAGCCGGAAGCGGTGTTCATGGAACTGATGGGCTTCAAGGGAAGGCTCGCAACGGGCGGTTCGGTGCTGACCGACGCCTTCAGTCTCGCCCGCATCGTCGGCGCGGACCCGATAGTGCTCGTCGGTGTGGACCTCGGTTTCCCCGGCATGAAATGGTACTCCGACGGAAGTTTCGACGACGGCAAATTCACTCAGAACCTCGCGGAGAAAAAAGTGACCATCATAGAGGTGGAAGACATTTACGGCAACCCGATGCCGACGTATAGAAGCTTCTATGAATTCATAAAATGGTTCAGGAAAGAAATTCTCGTTACGGAAGGCAAAGTCGTGGACGCCACGGAAGGCGGAGCGAAAATCGAAGGCTCGCACATCATGAAACTTAAAGATGTGATCGACCAGCACGTTCAGGACGACGCCGACGCGCGGAAAGTCTTCGATGAAGTCTATGAATCTTTCGAACCCCCGGAGCCGGAAATCGTTATATCGAGGATCAGAGAGTTCGTGAAAGACTACGACAATCTTTCGGACGACTGCAAAAAAGGATTGAAGAGCAGCAAACGGGCTCTCGACATCATGCACAGAACCAAAGTCCTCGAAGGCAACCGCGAGCTGATACGCCTGCTGAAACGCAGCAACGAGGGGAAGCGGATTCTACAGTCCGAAAAAATGACGAGCCGCCTCGGGCTCATCGCCCCCATGATCGAAAAACAGATGATTGATATTTATTATCACGAGGCGGACGAATCCATTCCGAAGAGGGAAAGATACATCAAACTGATCGAACTCGATCTCGGGCTTTACACGAAGGTCGGAAAAGCATGTTCAAATATGAAATATCTCATGGAGAACATTCTCGAAGAGATATTACTGGAGCTGGACCATGAAGAGTATGTTTGAAGGAAAGATCGTTCTGGTGACAGGCGGAACGGGAACCGTCGGCAGGGCAATCGTCGAGGAAATCCTGCGCCACGATCCGAAAGTCGTTCGCGTTTTCAGCCGCGACGAATCCAAACAGTACGATTTTCAGAAAGCCGTTCCGCGTGAGAAAAGACTACGCTTTTTCGTGGGCGACGTCCGAGACAAGGAACGTCTCCTTCACGCCATGGAAAATGTGGATTTCGTCTTCCACACAGCCGCGATGAAGCACGTGATCGCTTGCGAGTACAACCCTTTCGAAGCTCTCAAAACCAACCTCCTCGGCACAAAGAACATCATCGAAGCGTCCCTCGAACACAAAGTCGGCAAAGTGATTTTCACAAGCAGCGACAAAGCCACCAATCCCTGCAACACTATGGGCGTGTCCAAGCTTTTCGCGGAAAGGCTCGTCACCGCCGCAAGCTATTATAAAGGGAAAAATTCCACAGTGCTTTCGAGCGTCCGGTTCGGGAACATACTCGGCTCGCGCGGCTCCGTGATCCCGGTCTTCAGAAAACAGATAGAGTCCGGCGGCCCGATAACCCTAACCAACCCGGCAATGACGCGCTTCGTAATCACTAAGAAACAGGCTCTCGACTTCGTCTTCAAAGCCACATCCCTCGCTAAAGGCGGCGAAATCTTCATTCCTAAAATGCCCGTCGTCCGAATGAAGGACATGGTGGATGTGATGCTCGAACTCTATGCCCCCGAAAACAAACGCAAGTCCGTCAAGATAGAACTGATAGGAGCTCAGGCCGGCGAAAAAAGCTACGAAGAGCTGATGACCGACGAGGAAGTCACCCGCGCCGTGGAAACCGACGACATGTTCATCCTGAAACCGCAGATTCCCGACTTGTTCGAGCGGGAGTACCACTATCCCAACGAACGTCCGCCGGCCGTTAAGCAATATACTTCACATAACGATCCTCCGATGGCGAAAAAAACGCTGCGGAAACTCATAGCCGGCATCTCCGCGGATTACTGATAAGTCCACATTTTTCACCAATGTGGGTTGAAACAAGATTTTCATGGAAAGATATCGCTGAAACAATGAGAAAGATATCGCTGATTCTCCTCGCTCTCTCGCACATCTTTTGTTTGACGGTTTTTTTTACGATCGTCGCCGTCTCCCGGGAAACCCCGCCGAAACCCGTAAACACACTCTATATTTTCGCGCATCAGGACGATGAGACCGACATCGCCGCGAAGATCGCCTCGGATGTCATCGCCGGGAAAAATGTTTTCGCCTTATGGATAACGGACGGCGCGCTTTCTGCGCCGGCGGACGTTCGCGAACGGGAGTCCCGAGAGGCTATGCGCATTCTCGGCGTTCCGCAGGAAAATCTCGTTTTCCTCGGTTATCCGGACATGAAATCAATCGATCACCTCCCGGATATTCATGATAAAGTCCTTAATACAGCGCGGAAGATCAAACCCGACGAGATTACTTCCAACGCCTACGAGGGAGGCCACATCGACCACGACGTCTCCTCTTTCATCGCATCCGTCGTCGCGTCGGAACTGAAACCCAACCCCATACATTTCGAGTTTTCCTCATACAACATTTACAAAAGCGTCTATCGAGTTGGAAAACTTCTCCCGAGAGAAGGGGCGAAAACGCTCTACACGCCGCTCGACGGAGAGATCGGCGAACTTCGGAAAAAAGCAACGGCCGCGTTTGAAAGTCAGGCTCAAGCTCTTAAATTCTACGAATCATTCATCGATAAGAAAACGCTTCGCACACGGGGCGAACAGTATCGCGAAGCGCCCGCGCACGACTATCTCACCCGTCCCGCGGACGAACCTCTCTGCTACGAAACGATGATAAAACCGGCATCGAGCTACGACACATTCAAAAAGGCGGTTGCCGCATTCATTGAAGCAAATAAATCCGAATCAGAATGATTGATTCGACATTCCATCGATGAATCCGGATTAAATGATTTCTGATTTTATCTGAAGTTCAACTTCACGACTATCAAGGTAACGGTTCGATACGTTCGATCTTCCTAAGATTAACCGCACTGTTCCACGCTTCCGTTAGCTCGTTTTTTCTCAACGTCGCCCATTCCACGACAAGCCCTTCGCCCGCGGTGGCAACCCACCGTCGATAATTGCAAGCGTTTCAATGTCTATGATCGCATACTTGCCGTTATATTCAACATGAAAATGAGGTGGCGTGTGGTCCGCGAAAAACATCCTAATTATTATTCCGTAAAATCTACATATTTCAGGCAACTACGGGCGCCCCTTTCAACCCTGCAAAAATATCTTCCGGTCTCTTTCCCGTTAACCGCAAATAAAGGGCGTCCTCGCAAAGGTCTATTCCGCCGGGCCATTCCAACCCGACTCCGGGGATAACCATAGCCTTCTCAAACTCAACCCTGTCATTCCATGCTTCGAAAACACCTTTTCCAGAAAGATCGGTCAGGTCTATTTCTCCATGAGTTCCATCCGTGAACTTCAAATAAAGACGAAATCCGTTCGTAACTTTTGCATCGATTAGATTGTATTTCATATAGATCACCTATAAATGATTATACTCTGATAAGCTTGTTTTTCAGCTCGCCCCGAGCCGATATAATTTAGCCGCTGTGACCGTCTTTCGCACTTCTACGAATGAAAAACCAATTTGTGC
>JAKLIR010000004.1 GCA_022709505.1 bacterium
GAAAAAGGAAGCGTTCTTCAACGGTTCCTCTCCGGATTGAAAGCTGAGGACATCGGTGGGGCTTGGGGTTCCGCGCCATTTTTCGTTCAGATTCTGCATGGAACGATCGCCTATGAAGATCACGGATAATTCCGCGGTTCTCCATTTAACGTCCGATTCGAGAATCTTTTTTGAGAAGTCGGCAAATCTTTTCGTATCGATCTTGAATCGCGTTCTGTTTCTAATGGTGACTTCAGCCATTTTGCTATGAATCTCCGTTAGCCGGAGCGGAAGCTTCTCTCTGCATGAATTCCTCGAGGTCCGGATATTCCATTCGGGAATGATAAATGGCCGCGAGAGTTTTTATGAAAGTGGCTCTGATTACATCGAGTTGGCTCAGGGTGATGTTGCAATGTTCGAACTGCCTGTCGAAGAGTCTGGATTCAACAATGTTCGTTACCGTACTTTCGATAATCTTCGGTGTAGGGGTTTTCTGAGCCCTGATAGCAGCTTCACAGCAGTCCGCCAGCATAAGAATCGCCGATTCTATCTTGTGAGGTTTCGGGCCGGGATATCTGAACTGTTCCTCGGATACTTCCGACCTCGATTTGCTGTCGGCTTGCGCCTGTTGATAGAAAAAAGATATGAGACATGTCCCGTGGTGCTCGTTTATCATCGTAACGATCTCTTCGGGAACACCGGCTTGCCTTGCCATTTCCGTTCCGTCCTTCACATGAGAGGAAACGACGAGAGAGGCAAGGGTGGGGGAGACGTCGTTCAACTGGCTGCTGCCGTGAATCTGGTTTTCAATAAAGAAATAAGGTCGCTTGAGTTTTCCTATATCGTGGTAGTACGCAGCGATTCTTGTGAGCAAAGCGTCGGCGCCGACAGCCTCGGCCGCAGTTTCGGCGAGGTTCCCCACCATAATGGAATGGTGGTATGTTCCGGGCGCCTCTATGAGAAGCCTCTTTAGCAGAAGTTCTTCGGGATTGGATAGTTCGAGGAGCTTATGGGGAGTGACGACATTGAATATCTTTTCGTATGCGGGGAGGAGCCCGGTTGTCATTACGAATGTGATAAACCCGATCAATGTACCGTACAGTAAGGTGTCTATGAGCAAAGTGCGAATTTCTGTTTGATGAAGCAGCGACATAATGAAAATCATAAACATGCTGCTGATCGATACTGTGATACCGGCTCTCATGAGGCTGTCCCGGTCATGCGTCTTGACGGAGTAAAAGTAACCGGCGAGCGCCGCGACGAGCGAGACCGCGAAATGTTTCATTTCAAAACCGAGAATAAGCGAAAGAGATAAAATGAGCACAGGGGTTGCCACGATGGCTGTCATGGGGCGGACGAGAAGACAAACGAGAATGGCCATGACGGAGGAAGCGACTGCGAGAAGGTATCCTGAGAACACCTGCGTATAGCTTAAAAGTGAAGCCCAAAGAACCGCGATCGCAACGATTGTATATAGGATCAGTATTCGCTTTTCGTCCCTGTAAATCTGTAAACCGAAACTCTTTAGGAACGTTGCGGAGATGAAAAAGGCGACGAAAACGATTAAGAAAACTCCGGCTACTTTTTTCAGTTGAATACCTTGCGCTGCCAAACCGAGTTTTCTGATTATTTCGAGATGTCTTAATGTTATAGGATCGCCTTTCCTGACTATTATTTCATTCTTTCTGATGATTTCAGTGATTTTTCTTTTTTCAAAAGTCTTCCCTTTCAGATTGTCCGAAGCGCTTGAATAAACAGGTTTGATGTTTGTTTTAAGAACAACTTTTATAACATCCTTAATCGTTGGTAAAAGAATAGGATCAATTTCCAGTTTCCTCGAAGCTGAGTCGATGATTGCATCGAGGAAAAGCAAATCCTTGTCATCGATCGTCTTCTTTTCGAGAATGTTTCTGATTATCATGAATATTTTCAGTCGCAACTGCGCCGGCATGTCTTGTTTGAGGTTGAGAAGTGAATCGATCGTTGTTCCGTTGAGGCCGTAGTCCATCAACAACTCGATGATGCTCTCTTTCTCGGAGTCTTGATTCTCCATCTGACGCGCAATGAGAATTTTGTCGAATATAAAGTCAATATCGTCTTTGTACGAGGGAAGTACCTTGTAAGAAACGGTTTTCGACTCTTCGCTTTGCGGATTGGGCGCCGCGATATTGCGATAAAACACCACCTTTATGTTCTTAGGCGATATGATGTCTGATTTCGCTATTTCGCCGGTTTTGTAAACAAAACCCAATTCGAATTTAACAGATAGAAGGATGCAGACGGAAATGTACAGAATGATCGCGCCCAAAAGACGTTTATTTCTAAAGAAGGATCTAATGGAAATAAGAAACGGCTTCCGGGTGGAAAGTGCTTTTTTCTCAAGCTTTGAAAGTTTCTTTGATTTCGTTTCCGCCAATTTACTCCCGAACCTCTTCATCCAATGATTTATCTTCGTAAGCTTCTATGATTTTAGCAACGAGATCGTGTCTCACGACATCGTTTCTCGTGAAAAAAACAAAACGTATTTCGTCGAGTGATTTCAACCTGTCGATGGAATCGACGAGGCCGGAGACCTTATCGTGGGGCAGATCGATTTGGGTGACGTCGCCGGTGACTGCGGCTCGTGATCTTCTGCCGAGTCTCGTAAGGAACATCTTCATTTGCTCGATGGTGGTATTTTGCGCTTCGTCCATTATCACAAAAGCGTCTTCGAGAGTTCTTCCGCGCATGAAGGCGAGAGGAGCGATCTCGATGACGCCTCTTTCGAGGAGTCGCGCGCATTTATCCACACCGAGGAGCCCGAACAGCGCGTCGTAAATGGGGCGAAGGTACGGGTCCACCTTCTGCTGGAAATCACCGGGGAGAAAACCGAGTTTTTCGCCTGCTTCGACAGCGGGGCGGCAGATGATGATTCTTTTTACGGACTCTTCGTTGAGAAATTTAACCGCCATCGCGACGGCGAGGTATGTTTTACCAGTCCCGGCGGGGCCTATGGCGAACGTGAGATCGCTTTTAGCGAGTGCGTTCAGATATTCTCGTTGCCTCGGACTTTTTGGCTTTATTGAATGTCCGGTGCTGTCGGACAGTCTGAAATTGAGGCTGCCGTCGAGATCTTCATCTCCATTGTTTTCTAATATCACAATCAGACCGTATTTGATATCCGATTTGCCGATCTTTTCACCTTGCCTGATCCTGTCCCGGAGATGAGTCATCAGTTCCGCTACCTTCGGGGCAAGGCGGCCGCTCAAATTCACCTCTCCGTTTCTGCAGATGAAATGCACGCCCGTCTCTCGTTCGACGTACTTTATGTTCTCGTCACGTTTCCCGAAGAGCGCAAGCGCTTCCTCACCGGAACCGATGTCGAAGGATGCAACATTGTTGATGTCAGGCAATTAATTCTTCTCCGAATTCAATAATACGGACGCTATGGCCGCCGCCGAAACCACCGCTGTTTCCGACCTTAATATTCTAACTCCTGTTGTCACCGGAATAAACCCCGCGGATATCGCCGACCCGAGTTCTTCTTCCGACCAGTCACCCTCGGGCCCTACTAAAATCGCCGCGCTTTTTCCAGTATCGCCTTTCATCGCTTCCGAAATATTCACCGCAACGTCATTTTTAGCCATTATCAACTTATTAGAGAGATTCGATGTTATGCGGAAAAAATCTGAAAGAGACGTCGGAGCGAGCAGCAACGGGGGAATGCCGGAACATTGAGCCGACGATGAGTTCAGAGTACGGTTCCATTTGCTCATCTTTGAATCGATTTCCTCTGCATCGTTAAGTTTCACAACTGATCTCTCGGCTAAAATGGGGACGATTTTCCCTACGCCTATCTCGGTAAGTTTCTCAAGCATCCAATCCCATCTACCGCCTTTTATAACCGCCGCTCCGATAGTAATCCCGCTCGCCGGAACCTCGGCTATCGGTTCTTTAGATATGACAGCTACCGAGATCCTGCTCCTCTGTATATTTGATATCCGAAGTTCCCATACATAATGTCCGTCATATCCGGCGAAAATGTCGCCGATCCTCATTCTAAGGACGTTTTTGAGATGATTGAAGGTTGTTCCGCCGAGGGTTTCTCCGTCGAAATCTTCGATAAAAACACGTTCCAACATCATTCCTCTTATATGAATAATTCTTTGATCTTGCCGAATAATTTCTTCTGAGGCTGCCGGATTTCCTCACCGCCGGCCTCCGCGAATTCCTGAAGCTTTTTCTTTTGAACGGCGTTTAATTTCGTCGGTGTTACTATTCTGACGAGAACATGCTGGTCTCCCTTGTGATATCCTCTGAGATGAGGGAAGCCCTTTTCTCGAAGTCTGTAAACTGTGCCGGTCTGCGTACCCGGATTGATTCGAATTTTCTCCGTGCCGTACAAAGTCGGTATATCTATCTCATCTCCGAGCACGGCTTGAACGAAACTGATCGGGACTTCGCAGAAGACGTCCTGTCCGTCGCGTTTGAAAAATTCATGCTCTAAAATAATGACTGTAACATAGAGGTCGCCCTTGGGCGCGCCGCGCTCACCGGGTTCGCCTTCGCCGCTCAGCCTGAGTCTCTGCCCGGAATCGATTCCGGCCGGCACGGACACTTTGAGTTTTTTCTTTCCTCTCGCTAATCCGGAACCGGCGCAGGCGGGGCATGGATCCTGAATAGTTGTTCCCATCCCTCTGCATTCGGGGCACGTCGAGACGTTGACCATCTGCCCGAACACCGTTTGTTTCGCTTTTCTAATTTCACCAGTTCCACCGCATGTCGGACATCTCACCTGACCGGCTTTCGTCTTCGAGCCCGTTCCGTCGCATTTAGAGCATGATTCGAGTGAAGGGACATCTAATTCAATCTCTTTGCCGAAAGCGGCGTCCCTGAATGAAATCTGAACCTCTATCTGAAGGTCGCGGCCTCTCGCGGGCTCTCTTCTTCTCTGGCCTCCGGCTCGCGCGCCACCGAAGAACATGTCGAAGATATCGGTGAATCCACCGAACCCGAAATCATCGAAACCGAAACCGCCGGACGGCGCCTCATGTCCGTACCTGTCGTACACCGCTCGCTTCTGGTCGTCGCTCAGGACTTGATAAGCCTCGGAGATTTCCTTGAATCTTTCCTCCGCGCCATCGTCGCCGGGATTCACGTCGGGATGATATTTTCTGGCAAGTTGCCTGTACGACTTCTTTATTTCATCCTGCGAGGCATCTTTCCGTACATTGAGAATTTCGTAAAAATCGCGTTTAGCCATGTCCTTTTAGAATGTCGCCTTTACACATTGTATTTTGCATCCGAATTATTATAGGAGGATATTCATCGTTTTCATATTCTTGAGTGGCTTGCCAGAACCTCTGTCAACAAATTGGAAACTTTTCTCACGAGCCCTATCACTTTCGAATAATTCATCCTTTTCGGGCCTATGAGACCTATCGTTCCGTTCGTTTCATCCCCGAAACTGAAATTGCACTTTATGAGACTGCATTCGTGTAGAGATTCGTTCGGTATTTCGTGCCCGATCGCCACATCGAGTTCGTTTCTGTCGCTGCCCAGATCGAAAAGTTCGAGTTGGGATGCCGACTTCTCAACCGCTTCGAGCACCGGGGCGAGTTTATCGGATGTCTGAAACTCGGGATGTTTTATTAAAAGATTTGATCCTGAATATATGAAACTATTCCCGAAGGAAAAAATCATTTCTTCAAAGAACTGGAGGAGACTTCTGTAAAGGATTTCCTCTTGAATCCTGAAATCCCTGAATATGCCGCTGAGGAATGCAGGAGTGATACTGCTGATCCTCAAGCCGCCGAGCCTTTCGTTAAGGGCTCTTGTCAACTGTTTGATCGGCAGTCGATCCGCGGGCGCGGATATTTCAACGAGTTTATTCTCAACAAGACCGTTGGATAAAACCATGATTATTAGAACGTCGCGGGCGGAAACCTGCGTTAGTTCGATATGTCTTATCGTGCTTCTGTTCTCTTCCGGGACAGCTATGAACGACATGCAGTCGCTCCATGTCGAAAGAACCACCGAAATCTCCTTCAAAAGCTGTTCGAGTCTGAACCTGATCAATTCGAGCGATTTTTGAACCGACTGACGTTCCTCTTCGGCGATGGAATATTCTTCAATGAGATAGTCCACGAAGAATCTGTAGCCGAAATCGGAAGGGATGCGTCCGGCTGATGTATGGGGTTGCTCGAGATATCCTTCGTCGAGAAGAGCCCGCATGTCGTTTCTCACCGTTGCGGGACTGACGCCGAGTTTTTCGGCGACCTTGATCGAGCCGACCGGCGTGCACGTGTTCACATAATCAGTGACAACGTATTTCAGTATCGTCGCCTTGCGCTGGTTCATCTAATACTCCATTTTTCCCGCCTAAATTATAACACTTAAAAATATATGATGCATTCAATAATATTCAAATCTTGTTCATTGCGAAAGCGCGCTAAAACCTGAATTCCATAAAAAATAAAAATATTAAAAAAACATAGTAAATAAAAATAAATTATTAATGATTTACAAGTGGAAATACATATAATAAACTTCCAAAACAAATTAAATCTTGAATAAACGGAGGTGTGCCATGAAGGTAGTCATACTCGGTGGTTGCGGTGACATGGCAGTCGTGGCTGTAAATCTTCTCATTAAAGAAAGCGATGTGGAAGAGCTTGTAATAGCAGACATAAATGTTGAAAAAGCGCGAAAATTAGCAGCGGAAGTGGGGCCGAAAGCGCGCGCTGTTAAGGTGGATGCAAATGACAGTGCGAACATCATGGAGGTTGTCAAAGGATTCAACGTGGCGCTTGGGTTCGTTGGACCATTCTATAAGTTTGAAAAACAGATCGTGAACGCCTGCTTGGACGCCGGCACTCCCTATGTAAGTATCATGGACGACTATGATGCATATCTCGAAGTGATAACTCTCGATGAAAAAGCCAAGGCGAAAGGCTTGACGATGATCTGCGGGCTCGGCAATTCACCGGGCATCACCAACATCCTCGCGAAAAAGGGATATCAGTCGATGGATAAGCCCGAAAAGATAAACATTCAATGGGCTGGCGGCTCTAACGAGGCTGTTGGACCGGCGAACGTGAAGCATGTCTTGCACATCTTCAGCGGCACCACTCTTCAATGGTTGAACGGGAAGGAAGTTAGGGTGAAAACGGGAACGAACATGAAGATGGTCGATTTTCCCGCGCCGATGAACAGGCTTCCGGTCTATTACACAGGACATGCGGAGTCGGTCGCCGTTCCGAGAACATTAAAAGGACTCAAAGAAGTGACGCTACATGGCGGAGTTCATCCTCCGTACATAGCGCGACTCGCGACGTTTTTCGGAAATCTCGGATTAACCAACACCCCGGAGAAACGTGAAAATCTCGCGAAAATACTTGTACCGATCGAGAGTATTTTTGCGACCGGCGGAATAGATAAGTCGGTTTTCAGAATCGATGCTTATGGTAAAAAGAACGGCAAGGACGTCCACCATTATTACACCGGCGTCGGCCACATTGCCGAGATCACAAGCATACCGTGTGTCGAAGGCGCTCTCATGATCGCGCGCGGCGAACTGAACAAGCCCGGCGTACACTCGGCCGAAAGTGCGCTCGAGCCGGATGATTTCCTGCCGAGACTCGAAAAAAGAGGCATTGACCTCAAGTATTATGAATGAGGAGCGGGGGTGGAATTTCCGCCTAAAAAGATTCTCGATTTAGGATGCGGGTTAAATAAAACCCCCGGGGCCGTGTGTCTGGATAAAGTGCGGGATGTAAATCCCGACATTGTCCATGACCTTGAGTCTTTTCCATATCCTTTTGATGAAAACGTCTTCGACGAAATCAAGTTGAATTCCGTCATTGAGCATATCTCAGACGTTTTGGCCTTGATGGAGGAATGTCACAGGATCGCGAAACCCGGCGCCGAACTGGAAATCGTGACTCCCCATTATTCTTCAAGTAATTCATGGACCGATCCGACCCACAAACAGCACCTCGGGTATTTCTCGTTTGATTTTTTCACGGGCGCGGAAGGCATGATAGGTTTCTATTCGAGCAAACGCTTCGAAATAATCCATAGAAAGCTCTTTCTTCATACAAGGCACAAAGTGTTCGGGCTCGAATGGCTCGCAAACAGATTTCCGAGGACATGGGAGAAGTTTTACTGCTATAGATATCCGGCGAGACACATGATTATAAAAATGAGGGTGATTAAATAATGGGTAACGGATTTCGGGGAAAAGCGCGCTGCGACGTTGACATTCCAGAGAAGGCCAAAAATATAAAGGCGTTTCTCGTGATGGAAATCATGGAAAAAGCGGAGGAGATGGAGAGACGCGGAGAAAATATCGTGCATCTCGAGGTCGGAGAGCCTGATTTCGACACTCCTCAGGCGGTGATAGAAGCAGCCAAGAACGCGCTCAACTCCGGAAAAACTCATTACACGCATAGCATGGGGCTTCTCGAACTTCGGCAAGCGATTTCGGAAGACTATAAATTGAGATATGGCGTGGAAGTTGACCCCGAATGCATTATTGTCACTTCCGGAACGTCCGCGGCGATGAGCCTGATATTCTCGGTCCTTGTAAAACCCGGATCGGAAGTGTTAATCACAGACCCTCACTATGCATGTTATCCAAATTTCATTCGTTTCGCGGATGGTATTCCCAAACTCGTGCGAGTGGATGAAAAAAACGGCTTCCAGTACGAAGCGTCGAGCCTGAAGAACGCGATATCCGAAAAAACATGCGGTGTATTGATCAATTCACCCGGGAACCCGAGCGGAACGTTGATCGGCGCCGAAACGTTGAAGGAGATCGCGGATGTCGATACACAGATAATTTCAGACGAGATTTACCATGGACTCGTTTACGGCGAGAAAGCGCATTCGATACTTGAATACACTTCAGACGCATTCGTAATAAACGGTTTTTCAAAACTTTACGCAATGACCGGCTGGCGTGTGGGATATCTGATCGCGCCTAAACATTGCATCCGCACCATGCAGAAACTTCACCAAAACTTCTACATCTCGGCTAATTCCTTCGTTCAATGGGCCGCGATCGCCGCGCTCAAGGAAACCAAGGAAGATATAGAAAGAATGGTCGCGACATACGACAAAAGGAGAAGGTTTCTCCTCGATGAACTGAAATCAATGGACATAAAAATTCCGTTCGAACCGCGCGGCGCGTTCTATGTTATGGTGAACATGAGCCATATCTCCACCGACTCGTACAAACTCGCTTTCGATATCCTCGATAAGGCTAAAGTGGCGATTGCGCCCGGAATCGATTTCGGGCCCGGTGGCGAAGGCTATATTCGTATTTGTTATGCAAATTCAATCGAGAACATCGCCGAGGGGATGAAGCGTCTGCGGAAGTTCATAGAGAGTAGATGATTCAAATGCCTGTAACTTTCGGAGATAGTCGAATTACGAAGGATTTTCTAAGGGACTACTATCGTAATAAGAAAGGCGTCCCATGGAACCTCGATTATGAAAGTTATATAAGCGATCCGTCGAATAAATTCAGGATTAATTTGATCCATAATAAAATCAAGGAAATTAATCCGGCGAATATTCTCGACGCGGGATCGGGCCCCATGCACTTGAGGCGAGGGGCGTCAGATCTGAATATTGATTATTATGCCTGTGATATATCGACGCCGGATAATGTCCCGGCGGGCGCTTTTTTCGCCGTTGCGGATATCGAGGAGCTTCCATTTCGCGAGAATTTTTTTCAGTGCGTCGTTTGTTCGGAAACGATAGAGCATCTCGTTTCGCCGAAGGCCGCGTTGATGGAATTGAAAAGGGTGCTCGCATACGAAGGTAAATTGATACTGACGGTTCCGAACTGGTTTTCGCTGGATTCTTTCGACTCGATTACGGGGCTGATTTCCTTCGCGGCGTCGATCGCATCGAAGTCAAAGAAATATGGCGAACTGAAAAGTGGTGTGAACACGCATTTGACTAAGCTGCCTCCGTGGGATTGGAAAAAAATGATCGAATGTTGCGGGCTGTCGATTGTTGAAGATGGACCGATATATGTGTTTCCTTATATCCCTTATTTCATGAAGACTGCTAAGGAATTGGAAAGAAGCATCATGAGTAACATGAATATAGCTGAACTTTTCAGCGCTGTAGAGAAGAATAACAGTTTAAAAAAACTTATGAAATATTTCGGTCAATTTCATTACTTCGTTTGCGAAAAATAAATCTGATAAACGTTTGTATCTCTATATTTTCAATAGCTTGATACTGTGAGGCGGAATTTTAAGAACGATTGGTGTTTTTTTCCCGCTTTCGAAAGTTTCTCCGGAAAGTATGTCTTTAACCGGCGTCTTGGATGATTCGTTCGAAAAGATGATGGCTGCTTCAACGTCGTTGAAATTATCAAAAGCGATTATTTCGGCGCCGGATTTCTTGAAAATATAGAATGAAACACCATTGGGCATAATTATATTCTTCTTAAAAGGTTTCAACGCGAGATTTCTCAATAGATTAACGGCGCCGTTCGGCATGTTCATCATGAAAACAGGATTCGACACCGTGAGATCGCGACTGTCAGCGGAAAGCTCGTATGTTCGGGCATTGAATACGATTGCCGTACCGCCTGAAGGCTGATCCACGCTCGAAATGACGGGAAGTTCCTTGCCGTTGAGAATAGCGTTTGCTTTGACGTATTTTACATTATCGGGTTCCATGACGGCGCCAAGCATGAAATATCCGTCTCCTCCGAATTTTCGGTCACCGATAGAAAAATCCATAATCATGCGCTTCTGAACTTTCTTTATTTTTTTCATTCCATATCCGGCCGCAGCCATCAATTCATCGTTGTCCTTGACCCCGTTCAAGAAATTAGTGGTCATAAGGACGGAACCGCCGTTCTTGATGTATTTCAATGTTTTAGACGCGATATTTTTATCGAAGAGAGCATGTTCGGTGAGCAGGATGATTTTAGCTTTTTCCGGAAAAGAACCGCTCATCACAACCGGAAGACCGAACATCCCGAGATAGTCGAAAATATAGTAATCCGCGCCCGGATCGCCGTTTGCAGGTTTGTATGCGAATATCCCCTCATGTGTATATGAGTCGATCGATTTCGCTATGGTGAAAAGCTCAGGGAGCTTTTTGGAGAAAAGCTTCAGATCGTCGCCCGTGAAGTTGGATGGTGTGTAGCCGAAAAGCGTAATCTCTTTTGCTCCGGCGAGAATGCTCTGTATCGCCTGTTCGACGTAGATGTCGGGTGGAGTATTTATCGTATCGAACCAGCCGCCGCGCATCTTCGTGCCTGAAAGAGATGATATCCAAGTGTAATTGATGAAGGCTTCGTACTGTTGCACGTTCTCTTTCTTCGGGTCTCTCGTCTCCGTCCCGGCCCAGACTTGATCGAAGACCGCCGGTTGTTTCGACGGGTCGTATCCGAATCGATGAAAACGGTCGTACCATTGCGGGTACTTTATTATCACGTTCATCTTGGGATTCACTTTTTTCGCCGCACCGACGATGTCGTTCTTCGAAACGTCGAGTAATAGATCGCGGAAGTATTCCGGCCATGTAAGAGCGCCTTTTAGTTCGCCGCATTCCGGACATTCACAGTCGGTTGCGAAAAAATCATCCACGATTATTTCGTCGAAAAGTTTTGCCGCGTTCTCGACGATGGAACGAATTGCATTCCTCGTTTCATCGTAGTTGTAACAGAGAAAATACTTATGAGTCGGAGAGCCTTTTCCTATGCCGGAAGTTGTAGTAAGCCCGGCCGAAACATCAAAACCCTGCTTTTTGAAATAGTCGCGAGCCTTAACCAATAACGCTGTGTCTGTTATGTAGCCGCTTCTATAAGCATCGAGAAAAATCTTCGTCACGCCTATGGACTTGAGAATGTCGGATGCTTGTGCGAGACCTTCGTCGTTGCTCAAATACTGCTTTATATCGCCCGCAGTGATGAAAGCGCTTACTTGAAGTTTTCCGGTGTTCTTATTCGCGAGTGAAAAGTTATCATCGGAACGCGCCTGCCGGGCAAACATAACGACCAGAATGAGAACGCTGATTCTCAGGACTAAATGCTTCTTCAAGAATTCGCCTCCGAACCGTTTCAGAAGTTTATTTATACCATTGTACGCCGAGTCCAATCGGCGGATTCGGGTTTATATCAAATCCATTTTAGAAAACCAGCGAAGACGATAAGCATCGCGACGTTTATGAGGAAGAGACCGCCGATGAAAAGTCTTTGCTTGGCGGGTCGCCAGTCATAACAATACATGGATGCCAGAAAGAAGGGGATATAAACCGTTATGAACACCGGAAACGCTCCCCACCATGGATACACCCATACGAATGCTGGAGTTTTAGCAAGAAATATTTCAAATATCGAAAAAAACGCCGCGTTGAATATAGCGAAGAATAGCCTGTTGTTGACTCCCAACACTTTTGCCTTAGGGTCTTCGGGAAGGAGTTTTGAGAGTGCGAGTCCTGCAATGGAAAACATCAGACTGAGTTCGACTCCTACGCCTATTAACAGAAGAAAAGCGGTTCCCGTCGGAACGGTCCATAGAGCGTGGCCGGAAAAGTGTTGAACCAAGCCGTTGCCGATCTCGAAAAACCAATGAACCATGTAAAGGGAAAGTCCGGCCGCGACGTTCTTCCAATTTCCTTTTGATATTTCGTTTGCGTAGATATACACAACGATAGCGAAAAGGGTAATGACATACCATTGGAATGTATTTCCATTGCGAAGTATGCTCAGAGCCTGTTGAGTTGCTTCGGGATTGTGCAGCATATAGTCTCCCATTGCGGTTTTTTTACTTCCGGCCGAATGAAAGCAAATGCAAATCCATAAAAATAACTTTACGGATGAATCATTATTTCTGTTCGAGTGATTCCTTTGTTATAAGTTTCACCGGAACGAAAATTTCCTTATTAACTTTCTCTTTTTTCAAAACTTTCAAAGCCGTATCGAGAGCGATTTTGCCCATCTCTTCCGGTTGTTGTCCGACTGATGCGGACATTCCGCCGTCCTTTATGGCGCTGATGGCGTCGTCGTTGCCGTCGAAACCGACAACCATTATTTTTCCCTTCTTACCGCTTGTTTCTATGGCGCGAAGCGCACCAAGAGCCATTTCGTCGTTTTGAGCGAACACGGCGTTCACATCGGGATTTCCCTGAAGAATGTTCTCCATAACGGACATACCGAGGTCTCTTCTTGAGTCCGCTGGTTGTTTCGCCACGATCGGAATTCCCTTTTCCTTCATTATTTCCTCGAAGCCTTCGCCTCTCAGTTGAGCGTTTCGCGCGCCCAACTGGCACTGAATGTGAACTGCTTTGCCTTTGTCGCCGAGCTTTTCGGCTATGTAGCGGCCGGCCATGCGCCCACCTTCTTTATTGTCGGACACGATGAATGCGGCGTATTCTCCTCCGCTTGTGCCTATATCGACAACGATTACCGGAATTTTCGCCCTGTTCGCCTTCTTAAGGCACGAAGCGGCGGTGTCTGTGTCCCATGGAGAAATCAGGATAGCAGAAACATTTTTCTGAATGAGGTCTTCGATATCGGAAAGCTGTTTTCCGGAATCTCCCTGCGCGTCAGCGACAACAACATCAACACCGTTTTTAATCGCCTCGTTTTTAATTCCAGCGGTCACGCGATTCCAGAACTGGTTGCTGAGCGCCGGTGTCGAATAGCCGACTCTCATTTTTTTCGAACCTGCTCCTTTTCTGTTGGCGCAGCCGGTTCCGATCAACATCACTCCTAAAATCAGCACAAGCGATAGCGTTAGAATTCGTCTCATCGTATCACCTCAAAGTAGAGTTTTGTTTGAATTATTTTATCAGATGTGACGATTGTACTGAATATCAAGAATAAAACAAACTAAGCAGCCTAAAAAATATTTTAAAACATTGAAAATGAAAGGGTAGGGGACTAACGGATAGATGAATTCAAGACGTCGATGAAATAATAAAGAATCACGCTCGGCGTTTTCTGAGCTGGTCCGCGAGAACGGCGACTATGATGACCGATCCGATGAATGCCTGTTGCCAGAATGCGGATACTTCCATGAGGTTGAGTCCGTTTCGCATAACGCCCATGATGAGCGCGCCGAGGATTGTGCCCGGAATGCCGCCCGAGCCGCCGGATAAGGATGTGCCGCCTATGACGACCGCTGCTATTGCGTCGAGTTCGAATCCCGCGCCGGCCTGCGGTTGCGCCGAATCGAGTCTCGCTATGAACACAATAGCCCCGATCGAGGTGAGAACTCCAGCGAACGTATATACGAGAGTTTTCATCAGACGCACATTTATGCCTGACAACCGAGTCGCGTCCTCATTCCCTCCTATGGCGTAAATGTATCGACCGAAGCGTGTTCTCTTAAGCATCAAATGACATGAAACCAAAACCAACACTGCTATCAGCATAGGGACGGGTATATGAAAAATGGAGCCTTCACCGATATTGAGAAAAGCATCCGGATAGTTTGAAATGGGTTTTCCTCCGGTGTAAACGAGCGTGAGGCTCCTTAAAATCGTCATAGTGCCGAGGGTTACTATAAAAGGGGCGACGTTTCCATAAGAGATGATAACGCCGTTGAAAATTCCGAATACTATCCCGACTATAAGGCCTGCCGCGATACATTCAGGAATTCCCGCATTCAGTAGAATTCTGGCGGACACCGCGCCGGCGAGAGCGAGAAGCGATCCTACGGACAAATCTATTCCGCCGAGAAGAATTACAAGCGTTGCGCCGGACGCCAGAATTGCGTTTACCGATACCTGCTTCACTACGTTCGAAAGATTTCCGATTGTGAGAAAATCCGCCGACATGATAGACAGCGCAATGCAAATCGCCAAAAGTCCGACGAGCGGACCTATTATTCCTCCGAATCGCTTCAGCATATCAGCCTCTCCCTTCAACCGAAAATATTCACAAACAGAAATTACTCTTCGAACATTATAACAATATGGAAATTTTAGGAATAGTTCGAAATATTAAAACGTATTACAAAAAATATTTAGTTAGAATATGGTTTCCATAAAAAATGAATTTCACTATTGAATCAAAATCTTGTTATTCAAAACGCTTTCCATGGTATAAAGATAAAAACGATATTAACATGAGTGAATTGTTATAATATCAAGACATCTCATTTTACGGGAGTGAGTAATGTCCGAAAACACATTCAAACAACTTGCTGATACCATGAGGCTTGGAAGTTCAGAGAGGATCGTGAAAATTTGGTCTCTCCTATGCAATGAGGAAGAGGCGAGTATTTTGTTGGCCATGCCGGGTCCGGTGGAATCAATAGCATTGAAGACCGGCATGGGAGTGGGTGCGGTGGAAGAATCTCTGTCTCGTTTATTCATGAGGGGTGTTGCGTTCGAGGAAAATGGTGCGGATGGAATCGTGTGGAGTAGGCCGAAGGGGTTGATTCATTTTCACGATTCGACGGTGATATGGAAGGAAGCGCCTGAAACGCTGAAGGTTTTGTGGAAGGAATTCATGGATGAAGAATATCCGATGTTCGTTTCGATGGTGAAGAAAGCCGGGTTGGGACCGTTCATGCGTGTTGTTCCGGTTAACAAGAAAATAGAGTCAGGAACAGAGATACTTCCCTATGAAGACGCGGCCGAAATCGTTAAAAAGGCGAAGAAAATAGCTGTAGTGGAATGCAGATGCAGAATGACCCGTGGAAAATGCGACGCGAATAGAGAGGTTTGTCTCCAACTTAACGAATTCGCGGAATATATGGTGAAGAGAGGATCGGGTAGGATTATTACAAATGATGAAGCGATCGCAATTCTCGATGATGCGGAAAGAGCAGGCTTGATACACGCTGCCGAGAATCGATCATCAGGGACGAGGGTGCTTTGCAACTGCTGCACATGCTGCTGTCTGATGCTCGGGCCGATGATCAAATATGGAGCTTTCGCAAATCCGAGCCGCTATGTAGCAGTTGTGAGCGAATCGGAATGCAGCGGCTGCGGAATGTGCGAATCGCGTTGCAGAACACAGGCGATAAAAGTTGAAGCTGATTTCGCGGTCGTCGATGATAAAAAGTGCATAGGCTGCGGGCTGTGTTCGACTGCTTGCCCGACGGAAGCAATTTCCTTGAAGGAAATAAGATCCAAGCAATTTATACCATGAAGAAAAACGCCGGGCGATGAAAAACGGTGTATATTCAAACCTTTATGTTTTTGAGTGATCCATTCAAAGTGATGGCGTCGAACTTTTCAGGACACGCCTTTCTGCAAAGTTCGCATTTGACGCAAAAATCCTGATTTATAAATGATTTATGTTTTTTCTCCCAAACGATCGCACCTGTCGGGCAATCCTTGGAGCACAATCCGCACATCTTGCATCTTTCCTGATCCACTTCGAGCTTCAGGCCTGATTTCCTTCGTTCCACATCCAATGAATAGAAATGGTCGATGGCGGCGACGTTTCTCGGACATATATCCCGGCATTTGCCGCAACTGACACACTTACCGACGTCAATTCTCGATGGAGAGCCCTTCGTCCATGTAATCGCTTCCACAGGACAGACGGTATGGCATTTCCCGCAGCTTATGCATCTCGTTTCGTTAACAACGAATCTCGATGTTCTCAGTGTGCGTACTTTTCTCGCGGTGATTTCGCTGAAAAATATCGACTTGTATTCTTCTCTTTTTTCGATGGGAACTGAAAAGTCTTCCGAACCGTCGTTCGAGTAGCAAGAGAAAACGTCGGATTCGTTTTGCAAGAAAGATTCGCGGCGTGAAACCAATGACGATTTCTCTTTTCGAATGTCTTTTATGAGAGGTGCAAAAGAGGAGATGTCGAGTTTCTTTAGAAGTCTGTCCGTCGGTATGCCCGAATCGTCCCAGTCTCGAACCGCGTAATAAACCGGCATCATTTGCTTGATAGGAACCTTTGTGTTCGGATTCTCCATGTGCTGAGGAACGGTGGTAAGGCGTTCGGGAAGCGTATCTTCGTTCGAACCGATTCCTTCTCTGAGATTGAAGATTCTTTCGATTGTGAATCCTCGCTCGCCGATGGATGCAAAGTGACCGAGGTCGATGTTGAAACCGGTGAGAGCTGAAAGCGTCTCGGTTTGCGGAATGAGAGGTACGTGAATGGGAAGCATCCAGTCGTCGAGCAATTTACCCTGAGCGTTCAGAATTACGTCCGAATTGGTTATTAGATCGGAGACGATTCTTGCTGTCTTGGAAGCGGGCGGGATTATCTTTGTTGTTATGCCGGGGACGATGGAGTAGGTGGTGAAGATACAGTTTCCGGATGCACTCACGGCTTCGAGCATGTTTTGCTGAAAGACGCAAAGGCCGGGTTTGGACTTTGCAGTGAGAGGATCGATGTTAATGGGACCCGTCGCCTCGAAAAATATGAGATAACCTCCGTTGATGTGGCAACCGCCTCGATTACTTGTCGCATATCCGAGACCGTGCCCGACGGCCCGCCTCGGTTCGTATGCTGAAAATTCGAGGCCTTTTACGTGCATTGCGAAATCGGCGCCGCCGTATTTTCTCGACAACCTCATTACTCCTTCGGCGAGATCGTTTCCGATTCCTCGTCGATAGGCTATATCGTTTATGATGTCGTACATCTTGTCGAATTCGCCGAAAACGAGCCCGTTGTCCCAGTATTTCTTTTCGTTCAACTCCATTGCGAAAGCTATTGTCGAACCGGCGGAAATAGTGTCCATCCCGAGAAGGTCCATCAAATAGTTCCATTCCAAGATGTATTCGAGGTTATCATTTTCGATATTGGGCCCGAACATGCCGAGAGTTTCGAATTCAGGGCCTTTCACTACTTTGTCCCCGATTCGGACGAGCCGCCCGCATCTTATCGGGCACGATGTACACCCGACATTACTCGTCAGCGACGTTGCCGCAAGTCTCTCGCCGCTTATGTTGGATGCATTTTCGTATGATCCTCTTGCGAAATTATGTGTTGGAAGAGTTCCCGTAGCATTCACGGTGTTAACCATGTTGGCGGTTCCGTAAGCTGGCAGAGTTTGACCGGTTATCGGGTTCTCTTTAAGCATCTTGATCCAATTTTTCACGGCTCTGTCGAAGGTAGGCTCGTCGTGTACTGGAATTTTTTTGCCTCCCCAAGCAACGATGCCTTTTAACATCTTCGAACCCATTACAGCACCCACGCCGCATCTGCCCGCAGCGCGTTCGCCGGATATGATGCAAGCGTATCTGACAAGGTTTTCACCCGCCGGACCTATCACTGCTATGCCGCATCTTTTACCGAATATTTCCGTCAGATGGTGTTGGGCTTCTTCGGTATCGAACCCCCAAAGATGTCTTGATTCATGAAATAGGACTTCTTTTTCATTTATTTCGAGAAGAACCGGATTTTCCGATTTTCCCCTGACTATCATTCCATCATATCCGGCTCTTTTCAGGTAAATGCCCAATTTGCCTCCGCAATTAGAGCTTCCTATACCGCCGGTCATTACGCTTTTAGTGGAAACGTCGAACCTGCTTGTACAGGGCGCCCCTGTGCCGGTCAACGGGCCTGTCATGAAAACGAGAATATTGTCCGTTGATAGGGGATCTATGCCGGGCTTCAACTCATCGAGAAGTATTTTCGCGGCTATTGTTTTTCCGCCTAAATACTTTTTTCTATCTTCGTTGCTGAAAGGATAAAGCCTGTGCGATTTCGTCGTTAAATCGACATCGAGTATTTTCCCCATGTAACCACCGAGTTTCGCCACTGCAATCCTCCCCAAAATCGTGATACAAAAACGATTATATTTTAAAATAAAGATCAAATAATATTGACCTTACATATATCATATTCTCTTTATCGAAAAATGAAAATAATATTAGATGCGCATGCAGCTAATCAATAAATAAAACGCTCTTTTTTCTTTGTAGTAAAGAATGAAAACAGATGTTATTTATTCCTTTTTCGCTCGATAGCGCCCTCGATGGATGCGTATAAAACAGGGACGAAAAGAAGTGTGAGTGACGTTGCAACGATCATCCCCCCGATGACAACGCGTGCGAGAGGCGCCTGCATTTCGGAGCCGCGTCCGATACCGAGTGCGAGAGGAATGAGGCCGAGGACAGTCGCCATGGCGGTCATAACGATAGGGCGCAACCTGAGGCGGCCGGCCCGTGCGACAGCTTCGTCTATAGGCGTTCCTTTCCTTCTGAGCTGATTTACGAAGTCGATGAGCACGATCCCGTTTGTCACGACAATGCCGGCGAGCATAATAGCGCCGAGGTTCGCCATGAGGCTGAAATTCGTTCTCGTGACATAGAGCGAAAGCATCACTCCGAGCAACGAAAGAGGAACCGCGAATATGATGATAAATGGATGGAGAAGAGACTCGAATTGTGTGGCCATAACCATGTAAACGAGACAAATTGCAAGAATAAAAGCGAGAGTCATTGAAGACGACGCCTCCTTGCGTTCAAGCTCCTCACCGGCGAATTCGATGGAAAAACCCGTCGGCAGCACTATGTTTTTGATTCGCTTTTCAATTTCAGCGTTAACATCCCCCGGTGATTTTTCTCCGGTGTATGATGCGGTCACGGTAACGATTCGCTCCTGATCGAGGCGTTCTATCTGAACGGGGCCGGTGTTTTTAACGAATTTCACCAAGCTGCGAAGCGGAACAGGCGGCGCGCCGTTTGATGAGAGAAGGATATTCCCGACGGCTTCGAGATTCTTTCTGTCTTCCGGGCGTTGCCTGACGCGGATGTCAATTTCATCGCTTCCTCTTCGCAGGCGTGTGGCTATCGCGCCGTCAACATTTGTTTTGACTACGTCGCTGACGTAAGAAGGACTGAAACCGAGCGTAGCGGCTTTCTCGCGATCGACGACGATGTTCATTTCCGGCATTCCGGGAGTTCGCGAGATACGAGGGTTGGCGGCGCCGGGAGTTGAGGCGACGATATCCGAGACTTTCAGAGCGAGCGCATCCGCAGGGGCCATGTCGTGCCCGCGGATATCGAGCTCGAGCCTGCTTTCTCCGCCGCCTAAAATACGCTGCATGATGGAGCCGGATTCATTGACCCAGACTTTCCCCTTAGTCGAGCGCATGAGTTTTTCACGCAGCATATTAACAATTTCAGTTGTGCTTTTTTCTCTCTTATCGGAAGGGATGAGCATTATTCGGAAAGAACCGGCATTGACTCCTGATGCGCCTCCGCCTCCGCCCATTCCGCTGCTGGAACCGACTTGTGAGTACATGTTGTCGATTTCTTTTACCGAACCGATGATGATTTTTTCGAGTTTCTTCATCTCTCTCTGCGTGACTTCAAGTTTCGTTCCGACGGGAAGTTCGAAGTTTACGCTGATCTGTCCTTCATCGACCTGAGGAAGATATTCGTATCCGATTTTACCTTTCAGCAACAAAATGCCGCCGATTAGAATAATCAGTACGAATATCATGGTAGCCGTTTTATGCTTGAGAGAGAAATCGAGAAGTCCGCCGTAATACTTATAAATGCCTCGCTCGTAAACAGATGTAGAGTGTTCATCGCCTATTTTAACTTTTAAGAATCTGGAGCAAAGCATTGGAATCAAAGTCAAAGAAACCACGAGTGAGGAAATAAGTGAAATCGTCACAGTGATGCCAAGTTCCTTGAAGAAGATTCCGCTCATTCCGCTGACAAGAACGAGGGGCAGGAAAACGCAGATCGTCGTTGCCGTCGAAGCAGTGACGGCCATGCTCACTTCACGCGCTCCATTGATCGCTGCCTCGACTCTTCCTTCACCCATCGTTCTGTGACGGTAGATATTCTCAAGAACCACGATGGAATCGTCCACTATTCTTCCCACACCGAGCGCGAGACCTCCGAGGGACATGATGTTGAGAGTCAGTCCGGTGAAATACAAAAAGATGAAGGTGCTTACGACGGAAAACGGCACGGAGACGAAAATGATGAGAGTGGATCGGATATTTACGAGAAAAACGAATAGCACGATGACGGCGAGAATACCGCCGATAACGGCTGAACGCCTGAGTTCGGCGATCGAGTCGCGAATCATCGTGGAATTGTCCATCATGGTTTTTATTACGACGCCCGGGGGGAGCGTTTTTCGTATTTCCTCCACCCGTGTTTTCACACGATCAGCAACTTTGACAGTGTTATCCCCCGATTGTTTGCGGATACTTATCATGACGCCTTGTCGCCCCATGAGCCTCGTATCGCTTCTCTTTTCGACAATACCTTCCGTCACTTCGGCTACATCCTTAACGTAAATCGGAGAGTTTCCCTGATAAGTTATGAGAACACTCTTTATCGAGCCGACGCCCGTGAATTCGCCTCTGTTTCTAATCAAGAATTCCTTATCGCCCTGTTTCACGAATCCGCCGGGAGTATCCTTGTTTTCACGTTCCAGAGCATCGACGACGTCGTCGATGGGAATATTGAGCGACGCGAGTTTATCCTGATCGATGTAAACGTGAATCTCTCTGGTTTCGCCGCCGGAAATATCCACCGACGCAACTCCTTCGATCTGTTCGAGTCTGTATCGAAGTTCGTTCTCGACGTAATCCTTTAAATCAACCGTGGGCATGTTGCCCGTTATGGTCAGTTGCAATATGGGGAGCATCGAGAAATCGAATTTGGAAATTACCGGATCTTCGGCGTCGTCCGGGAGCGAGCGCTTCGCCACACTTACTTTGTCCCGGACATAGTTCATGGCTTCAGCCATGTCTGTGCCCCAGTTGAATTCAATTCTAACGTTGGACGAACCTTCTCGAGATGTTGAATTGATGTGCTTGACGTTGTTAACGGTGGAAACGGCGCGTTCGATGGGTTCGGTGATAAGGCGTTCTATCTCCTGAGGGCCGGCGCCTTCGTATCTTGTACTCACGGATATGGTATTTCTTTCTATATTCGGAAGAAAATCGATCGGCAACCTTGGAAGCACAACAAAGCCGACCATAAGCACCGCCAAGATACCCATGAGGGTTGAAACCGGTTTTCTTACCGCCTTTTCAGAAAAATTCAACGGCGCCCGCCTTTCCCCCGAGGTGCTCCGATCTTCATTCCGTCGCTGATCTGGATGTCACTATTGACAACGACATCTCCGGGCTTAAGACCAACGATTACCTCAGCTTCGCCGGCTGAAATTATGCCTGTGACAATTTTTCGCGTACGGACTGTTCCTTTATCAACTATGAAAACGTAGGCGAAATCTTTCTCGACGTCCCTGCGAAGAGATGATTCGGGAATAACAAGCGCGGAAGGTTTTTTCGCCAAAATGAGATTCACTCTCGCCGTCATTCCGCTCTTTAATTTTCCTCCGATATTCGGCAAGAGAATTTCCACGGCGGCTGTTCTGCTCGCTTTGTTCATGGAAGGAGAAATCCTTATGATACGACCTGAAAATAAATCATCCGGATAAGAATCGATAATAACATTCGTAAGTGTTCCCTTACTTATGCGCGCGAAATCGTCTTCCACCACGTTTATGACAGCTTCAACCTTGGAATTGTCCTCTATCCGGACGATGGGATTGGCAGGCGACACGTAAGCCCCAAGATCGACGTATCGTTCCGCCACAACTCCCGAGAAAGGAGCTTTCACATTGGAATCCCGAAGTTTCACCTCTATGTTCTTTAGTTGAGCTTCGGATTGCGCGAGTTCTCCCATCGAGGCGATGAGAGACGCCTTGGCGAGTTTTTCAGCGGATTGCGCTTGTTCGAGTTCCTGCTTTGAGATATATCCTTTTGCAAACAGAGCCTCGCTCCTGTCGGTATCAAGTTTGATTCGCTCGAGTTCCACCTCGGCTTTCGAGACCGATGACTTTGAAACGGATATTCCTGCCTTGGCTTGGTCCACCTGAGCTTTTATATCGTCGTTTTCGATTGTGCAAATAACATCGTTTTTCCGTACGGCATCCCCGGTGTCGTAATTGATGGTTCGAAGCCAACCTGAGACCGTGCTTTTGAGATCGACGGTATAAAGAGGCGTGATTTCGCCCACATATTGTTTTTCCAATACGATGGGTTTAAACGCGGCAGCCGCCGTTTCAATATTAGGCCCTCGCATTGAGTCGCGCATTCCGGGAGGCATTCCGCCTTTTGGAGCCGATTTATCTCCGTTTTCCTTTCCCGGTGTTCGATCGGCGCAGCCCGCGAGGGTGACGGAAAATAAAATAGCTACGACAATCAAAGGTCGCACCTTGTAAGATCTAAGCATCAACATTTCTCCAATTGGGGTTTGAAATAAATTCCAACAGCAAGATGAAATAAGAATTTGACATAAGGGCGGAATCGTGGATAAGTAGCGATTCGAATCCGGGTTGTTGCATTCCGCCCATTAAAAATCCCTTGTCTTATTCAGCGAGAGTTATTCCATATTTTTCAAGAATCACGCCTTCTGATTTATATAAGGATGTAATTGATTTTATATAATCCGCTATCGCCTGCACTTCATCCACTTGGCTTTGAAGTAGGTCTCTCTGTGCAACTGCGACATTAATCGATGTCGATTTGCCGATATAATACTTCTCGGATTCGGTTCTTAACTTCTCCTCCTGTACTTTTCGGGAAGCCTCAGCGGCGTCGATTTGATTATGCGAGCGCGACATTTCAATGTAATTAGTTCGAACCTCGCTTTCAACACTTATGGACATATTCTCCAAGGCGATATTTGCCTGTTCCTGTTTCAGTAGGGTTTGTTCATATTTTGCTTGGGCGCTGTTGTTGCCAAGTGCGTGGGAATAGTTCAGTCCGAACTGAACGTCGTGTTCACCATTAAGAATGTTCCCGTAAGTATTTGAGAAATTATCGGAATACGCTGTGTTTCCGAGATCGACGAAGAACGACAAGTAGGGAAGAAGGCCGTTTTTTGTTTTAACAACATCGAGCAGGCCTCTTTCTTTCTGTAAGCGAGCGGTTTCGAGGTCGGCTCTTTTGGTAAGCGCAATGCTTAGCTGTGTTCTAAGGTCGTCCATTTTTACGTTGGGCGCGATGAAATTGTCATTGATGACAATTGAAGTATCCCAGAAATCGGTTCCGCCGCTCGGATTGGTCAACTGCAGCAATTTAAGTTTGAGGGTATCGCATTGTCCGGTGATATTAATGAGCGCTTGACGTCTCGTGGCGACTTCCGCTTGCGCGGGAACGAGTTCGACTTCCGCGAGCTTGCCGACTTTCACCATTTCCTCTGTTTCGCTCAACTGCCTCTCCGCGAGCTTCAGGGAATCCTCGTATATGGAAAGCTTCTTCTGTGCGAGCGCGAAGTCCCAATAAGTTGAAATGACTTGATCTATGAGAGCTTCAGTGTAACCTTGCAATTCGTATCTTGCTATCTTTGCGTCCATATCTGATTGTGTGATGGCGATTGTGTTTATTTTCTTTCCAGCGCCGTTCAAGAGCGGCTGCTTGAATGAAACCAAAAGGTTTGTTGAATAAAGGTTCCCGTAAGAACGTTGGCTGCTGTCGTCAGATGTCAGCCCGAGAGTGATCTGACCGCCGCTTTTAAGCGTCTTCGCGATGTCAACTGAACCCGTGTTCCTATGGCTTTTGGAATCGGTTGAAAGACCTGACATCGAGGAAGACAAACCAGCCGAAAGGGTCGGATCGAAAGCGGATTCCGCGATCTTACGATTCAGGCTTGTAATAACAGGTGTGAGCTTCTGAATCTGAAGCGATTTATTGTTTTTGAGAGCAGTCTCAACAGCGTCGGAAGAGGAAAGAAGGAGTGTTTTTTGTGGCTCTTCCGCTCTGACGAGTATCGTCGGCATAAAAAGCAACAATCCCACTGGAAGTAAAAGCATTTTGAAAATGATTTTCACATTTGATTTCATATCCGCTCCTTAATTATTCATAATGAAGGCATTCTATTGGATCAAGCATGGACGCTCTATATGCCGGGTAATAACCGAAGAAAACCCCAACAGCTATGGAAAATGAAAGCGCGAGGACAACGCTCTGAGGCTCAACGTATGTTGTAAACGTTGAAGACGAAGCTATTATTTTCGAAGTAGCGAAACCCATTAATGAACCGATAAGCCCGCCGATACCGCTCATCGTGAGAGATTCAATTAAGAATTGATTGAGAATATCCCTGTTTTTTGCGCCTATGGCTTTTCTTATTCCGATTTCCTTCGTCCTTTCCGTAACGGTAACGAGCATGATATTCATTATCCCTATGCCGCCGACCAAGAGGGAAATGGCGGCGATTCCCCCGAGAAGGAAAGTGAAAGTCTTTGTGAAATCAGAAGCCGTCTGTATCAATTCCGCCTGATTGAAAACCCTGAAATCATCTTCTTCGTCGTTAGCCAATCTGTGCCGTTTTCTCAATAGTTTCGTTATGTTGTTCTCGACGGTGGTTATATTCGCACCCTCTTTAGCCTTGATGTCTATGCTTCCGAG